>DXAP01000144.1 GCA_019116985.1 Candidatus Ligilactobacillus excrementavium
GTAGTTTCGTTTTTTGTTTGTGTTTGTGTTTCATCGTCAACGCTTTGATCAGCCTGATCCTGTGTTTTTAGCGTATCTTTATCATCTACTTGAGTTTTATCGTTAGACGAATCTAGATCCGATGCTTCTTCTTTTTCTTTTGCTTCTTCTTTTTCATTTTGTTCCTGTGTTTTATCTTGCTCTTCTAACTTTTCTTTTTCTTCATCCTCTGCTTGTTCAGGGCCAGAAAATGCACGCTTTAATTTATCAAAAAGTCCCATGTTATTTCTCCTCCCGTCTAGATACGAACCTATTTTACCAAAATAGCTATTAAATTACATCTGCTAACGACACAGATACCATGCGGGAAACACCTGAGTCTTGCATGGTCACTCCATATAAAACATCTGCTTGGACCATTGTACCTTTTCGATGAGTTATTAAAATAAACTGGGTATCATTATCCAGGCGACGCAAATACTGCGAATAACGTGCAACATTAACGTCATCTAATGCGGCCTCAGCTTCATCCAAAACGGCAAATGGTACTGGACTAACTTGTAAAATCGCAAATAGCAAAGCAATAGCTGTTAGTGTTCTTTCGCCACCAGATAATAAGCTTAATTGCTGCGCTTTTTTGCCAGGTGGTTGTGCCGTGATCTCGATCCCTGTTTCCAAGAGATCACTTGGATCAGTCAAGGTCAAATATGCATTACCGCCCTCAAAGATCCGGGGGAATACCTGAGCAAATGAAGCAGCAACTTTTTCAAAAGTATTTTTAAAACGTGTCTTCACTTCATTATCTATTTCATCCATACTGCTTTCAAGCTGACTTTTAGCAGTCAATAGATCTGTTTGTTGTTGTTCCAAAAAATCATAACGTTCACTGATCCGTTCAAATTCCTTGATCGAACCCAGATTAACTTCGCCCAGATCATCTAAGCCCATTTTAAGCAATTTTAGTTGATGCTTGACCTGTTTTGGGTCACGATTTATTTCCTGCTGACTGGCATATTCATAACTCATACCATATTGTGTTGATAAATCACTCAAATTACGGTCTAAAATGACATTAACTCGACTTAAAACAAGCTGTTTTTGTTGCTTTTCATCTCGTGCTGCTTCTTGTAACTCATTTCCTCTTTGAAGTTTGTCCGTCTCCTGATTCAATTGTTCTTTCAGGTCCATTTTATTTTGGGCCAACTGTTCTTGTAATGCACTGGCTTTTTTGATCCTTTGTTTGACCTCGGACAATTTACCCTTTAAATCTTTTTCACTGCTGTTATGCAATTGATTTTTCTCTGTTAAATCGTTGATCATATTTGATTGTTTTTCAATCAACACTTGCAAATGTTGACACTGATTCTCAACTTCTTTTAACTGAACTTGTAATGCATCGATCCGTTCTTTTTCTAACGCAATTTCCTGATCAAGCTTCGTTATTTGTGCTTGATACTGTTTTTGCGAAGCTGAAGCCTCAGTAGTAGCTGCTTGCTTTTTTTCAAGGGCCGCTTGATAAGTCACAATATCTTGTTGAGCTTTTTCCAATTGCTGTTGGGTCGACACTAATTGTTGCTCTAATTGTTGTTTGCGCTCATTTTGCTGTGCATAAACACTAGAAATACTATCATGATCAGCCTGACGGTGTTTCACAACAAATGAAGCTTCGGCGTGTTCTTTAACCACTTTTTCGCGTTCTTTTTGCGCATCTTGCAATGATTCAGTGGCTTTCTTTAAATTTTGCTTTGCTTCTTGTTGTTGATCAGCAACTCTTTTACCTGCGACCTCTAATTCTGCCAGTTTATCTTGCATCGTTTGAATATCTGCTTTTAAGTGTAAATGTTGCTGTTTTTGCTCTAAAAGGCCCAAATGTTTTTGCTTATTCGTACCACCGGACATCGAACCACCAGCATTAATTATTTCACCTTTTAAAGTTACGATCCTTGCAGAATGATTTAAAATTTCTGCAGCTTTTAAGGCCACATCCAGATCCGAAACTATCACAGTTGTTCCTAAAAGGTAGTTCAAAACTGCTTGATTTTCAGGGTCCATCTTTACTAGATCACTAGCAACACCTAATACGCCGTTAATATTATCAAGCTTAGCAACTAAGGTTGCTGATAGTTTCCGTGCTCTGACTTTATTACGCGGTAAAAAGGTTGCTTTACCCAAACGATTTTTATTTAAATACTGTATTCCCCGTTTTCCAGCTTGTTCATCGACCGTAACAATATTTTGTAACTGTCCACCCAAAACGGTTTGAACCGCTTGACTATACCGCGGAGATAATTCTAATAACTCAGCCACAGAACCAACAATACCCGGAAGTCCTTTTTTTTCTCGTAAAACATTTTTAGCTCCCTGGTAATAGCCCCCATAACTTTCTGCTACGCGATTTAATGTCTCTAATTGGGCTTGTGCTTTATGCATAATATCACTTGCTGAATACCACTGTTCTTTTTTTTGCTGATAGGCTTGTTCGCTTTGATTTACTTCATTTTGAGCACTATTTACTCTTTTTTTCGCTTCTGTTAATTTCTGCTCACTGATAGCTAATTTATCGGCTAGCTCTTTTTGTGTATTAAGGGCATGTTCTAATTTTTCTTTTTTCTCTTGTAATTTACCATCTTGCTCTTTATTTTTTGCCAGATCAGTATCTTTATTTTGCTTTAAATATTCAACTTTGCTTTCAAGTGACGACCGTAGCTGAACCTGGGTCAAAATTTTCTGTCTAATTTTCTCAATTTCATTAGCTAATTGACCTGGATCTATATGTTGCTGCTCATTCAAATCATTTAATTTTTGCTTTAAGTCACTTAAATTAGCTTTTTTACTCTCGACTTGTTTTTGCAGATCCAAAGCTCGTTGTTTACTCTCTTGTAGATCGCTTTTATTTTGTGCTAACTGGTCTTTTAAGTCAGTTGCTCTTTCCTGTTGAAAGAAACGCTCCTGTTGCGACATTTCTTGTTTACCAGTTATCCGTTCTTCTTGGCGCGTTAGTTCTAATAACTCTTTAGAAACGGCACTTGTTTTTTCTTCGATCAGCTCATTTTTACTTGTAAGCTCATCTGTCACCCGTTTTTGCTGAGAATTTTGTGCGCTGTACTTATTAAATAATCGCTCAGCTTTTTGTAACTCACTATTGGCAGTATCGACTTGCTTTTTTAGTTCTTCAATGTCTAAAACCAAATCGCTCAATTTATAATGATCATACTGTTTTTTTTGTTCTAAATAGTCTTTCGCTAAACTAGCTTGCCTTTCCAGCGGTTCTCTTTGTTTATCCAATTCAACGATAATATCTGCTACTCGATCTAAATGATCCGTAGTCTCCATCAGTTCAGCGTGTGCCTTAATTTTTTCTTTTTTATATTTAGATATCCCAGCTGCTTCTTCGATCAAATACCTACGTTCTTCAGGTTTACTGTTAAAAATAGATTCAACTTTACCCTGTGAAATAATAGAAAATGAATTTCTCGAAACTCCAGTATCCATAAAAAGTTCACTAATATCGCGCAAGCGGACATTTTTATTATTGATCAAAAACTCGCTTTCACCACTTCGGTATAAGCGCCGACAAATAACGACCGACTCTGGTAAACCTTGCAAAGTTTGGTCAGCATTATCAAACTCGATACTAACTTCTGCACGATTCAGTGCAGTCCTTGACTCGGAACCGCCAAAAATAATATCAGCCATTTTGTCGCCCCGTAGGCTTTTAGCGGACTGTTCACCTAAGACCCAGCGTAACGCATCGATAATATTGCTTTTTCCACTACCATTTGGACCTACTATTCCTGTCAAACCAGCGGTAAACTCTATCCTAGTTTTGTCTGCGAAGGATTTGAAGCCATTCAGCGTTAACGCCTTTAGTTTCAATAAAAACTCCTCCTTACATTATTTTGTAGCTGTTTTACCAAATTTTTTTAATGCTTGTGCGGCAGCAGCTTGTTCGCCAGCCTTCTTAGAATAACCTGTACCTTCACCTAATTTTTCACCATTGGCATAAACTGACATGCGATACTTTCGTTCATTATCTGGACCTTCTTGATTCAATAACTTGTATTCGATCACACATTCACCATCTTTTTGTAAATATTCCTGTAATTCTGTTTTATGATCAAAAAAATGGTCAAACCAACCCATATCAAGTTTAGGGAAAACAATTTTAGAGATAAAGCCTACAACGGCTTGCTTGCCTTGGTCCAAGTACAAAGCCCCAATAAAAGCTTCGAAAATATCACACAAAAGCGATGAACGTTTCCTTGCATCTGCTTTTTCTTCACCTTTACCTAAACGAATATATTCATCAAAATGACACTCTTTAGCAAATTTACTAAAACTATCTTCACA
>DXAP01000145.1 GCA_019116985.1 Candidatus Ligilactobacillus excrementavium
GATTTTTATACATACTGTTTAGTTCATCATTGCTTAGATTTTTATTTTGTCTTACCTCTAATCCCTGAATCGCATTATCATACGTCCATTGCTTAACTTTGGTCATGTCATTGGTGCGGTAATAATCAGCAATTAACTCGTTCCATTTATCCCACTTATCCAATGGCACATTGATTAGTCCAGCGCCACCGTCAATCATGATTTTATTGGCGCTTAAAGTAGCGGTTCGCTTGTTACCGTCCCAAAAGATTTGTTGACGCATATTATGATACATAACGGTTAAGGCTTTATCAGTGGTGGTTGTCTGTGAATCAGCCAACGTTTGTTGTAAAAAAGCTTCTTCTTGTTGCTCGTCAATCATTGGCGGTTCAAAAAATTCTTCGCCCCCTAAATTGACCCCACCTTGTCCCTGTCGTAAGTCGCCAGGAACTAAGGCGTCTTCGGCAGCCACGACTTTATTGATTTGCTTTTCCATTGCTAACGTTAAAGGCTCGTCCTGGGTCGTGACATATTGCCACCCTCGCTTTAAATTAACAATCGTCAAAACATCTTCTACTGGCACACCTGCCACGCTCATGCCGTCCATGATCGTTTGCGTTTGTGGCAGGGTCGTATTAACTCCCTCAAAACGGGCATTAGTATGCACTAACTTGGTAAAGTTTGACCGTGCAAAACGCCGATTTTCTGCGGGCGTGAAATTATACCTATCTGAATAAAACTGTTTTTCAGCCATGGTTAATTCTCCTTTAAAAGTTGATTTAAGCTGTTTATTTGTTCGTTTAAGCGATTTTTATAGATCAAACGGATAATTAGACGTTTTAACTATAAAATAGCTTATATGGCTTTCTATGGCTTTTAACGGCTATTTATAATTTTTTGCGTTTCTAATTGATTCGGGTAGGCCACCTTTTAGGATAGTCTTATAATGCTTCTTCACGGTCTTCTTTTGTTGAGTGTTCAGCACGATATTCACGTTGTTGTCTGGCACTACCATAATTTTCAAACATATTTTTCATTGTGATATACAAGTAATTTTCTTGATTTCTGATTTTTTTATCATCACTTCTAAGAGCGTTAAAATAGCGTCTAATTGTTTGTGTAATTTTTGCTTGTAATTCTGGTTCATCATCTAAAATAAAACTGATGTCGTGTTCTTCCTGCACGGCTTTTCTGGCGTTTAAGATAATGCCGATAAATTTACGAATCTGTTTAGGATTATTCGTCCATAATGAAATTAGTTTAACCGTTTCTGGCTCAAAAGGGATTCCAGCTTCATCGTTTGTTAGGAACTTATAAGCTTGATCCACCAGGTCTTGGTTTTGCTTTTGGATTTCAGCTTTTGAGTAGTTTTCTGTGGAAAAGTCTAGCTCTGCTGTATCTATATTGTATCTATTAGTATCTAAAGAATTAGTATTGTATAGATTGTCCTGCATTTTGTCGGTACCGCTTGTAGCAAGGGATTCAGCCATTTGTTGTCGGGCTGTCATTTTGTCGGTACCGCTTGTAGCAAGGGATTCAGCGTTTTTATTTTTTTGTTGTCGGGCTGTCATTTTGTCGGTACCGCTTGTAGCAAGGGATTCAGCCGTTTTATTAGAAAAATCGTGTTTCATATAAACATCTGTTGCTGTAACTTCCAAATCTGCTAAATAAAGTTTGTTAGGTAAGTTTCGTTTTTTCTTTGGGTCAAAACCTTGCTTAATTTGAAATAATAGTCCTGCTTCTTCTAGTTCTTTTTTAACTCGATTTATTTTTCTATCATTCCAGCCAAATATTTCATTTAGCTCTTGATTAGTAAAAATAAAATAAACTCGGTTTTCTTCATCAATCCAATTATTTTGTAGTGAGTAGTCAAAGCGATCTTGCAAAACCATGTACCCTAGTTTTGCACTGTCGCTCAAATTTTTATATTTTTTCCCATATAACAACACTTGCGGAAATTGGAAAAATCTTTTTTCGTATGCTCGTTGTGATTGAATAAAATTAAACTCTGACATGTTTGTTACTCCCTTTCTGATTTGAAAGTGAGTTGATAAACCTTACAACTTGCATTAAAATTAAAAGTTGCTATGATTAGGGTTGATAAAATATTAGCCATGCCAATGATCTAAATTTTATCAATCGCTTTTCAACTCACTTAGTGACTTAGTGAACGTTGGTGTTTCATAAACGTAAGTGAAAATAAAAAATGGACTAGGTAGCTGTAACTACTTAGTCCATTGTTTTCAGTTATTCAGTCTAAATATACTTGTTTGCGACTTGTCGCTAAAGTTGGTATAATATAGCCAATAATTGAAATAATGTTTATCTAACTTTAACTGCCAGGAAAAAGTTAGATAGGCTAAGTAGTGCAGTATCACTACTTATTTAAAACTTTAAGTCCCTGCTCTTATTGAGTGGGGATTTTTTGTTTTAAAATTATTCTCATCTCGTGTTTATTTAATTGAAATTGTATCATTTTGGAAAACTTAAAACAAATTAAAGACTAACTATTTTGTCTTGGTGCTGATGTTTGCGTGTGGTTGAAACCAAAAAGTGATTGGTGCAAGCATACAATAATAAGTGATAAACACTAAAAGCGCCGTATGCTTCATCATAGGCTCGTTTAAAGCCACTAGGGGTATACTTGCCCCTACTAGACCTAAAATGCTCACACACCACACTAGAATGTGAATTAGGCGTGTTGCTGACCGACTGTTACTAAATGCCTGTTCTGCTTTAACTTGAATCAGATATTCAAGTGGGAAAAGCAACTTGCGTAACATGAAACGTGTATCGCCGTTATTTAACTTCAAGATAGCAAATAAAGGCACTAAATAGATACAACCTAGATACAAGTACAACCAGTAATCAAGTAATTGAGTTTTCATTTTAATGCCCTCCTTTAACTAGTCTTTCAAGTTAAATTCTTCTTTCAAAATTCTTTCTAAATAACGTGACGCTGTTAATTCTTCACTGTCGGCACGTCTTGCTAATTCTTCTGCCAATTCAGGCTTCAATGTATATGATTTTGAAATACGTGGTGTATTTTTTCTCATTGACTTTGACAATACTGTACCCATTTCGTTTTTCTTATCTTCAAATGACATAATCTATCATATCCTTTCATATCATATCATGCTATATTATCATGCTACTGTAAGTTCTTAAAAGTTTCAAATATTTCGCTGATTTGAGCAAAGAATGCTCTGTTTTTATTTAACATTGTTTGGTCTTTTGCCATATCTACGATTGGCGTATGATTCAAGGTGCTTTTATTAAACAGTTCTTTTTCAGGAACAAATCCGATTGTCCTTGGGTCTTTCTTCATTTCTGCTATAAACTCTTTTGATGATTTTGTATTATGTTTAATCCGATTGCCAATAAACTTCAATTGTGCTGTAACAAAGCTTTTACGACTTTCTACGTTGATAACATCTTCTTTTAGTTGTTGCATACGTAGATCTAAGTTGCTTTTTGAGATAAAACCATATTCGCTTGGCTCTATTGGACTAAATACATAATCAGAAATAATTACCATGTTTTGAGTAATTGTTGAAAAATCAGGGTGGCAATCAATTAAGACAAAATCAAATTTTTTGAGTTCGTCGTAATTGTCTGCAAACCACATATACATTAGCAGTTCTTTGTTAGCCTTAGTTTGTATTTTGTTATTGATTGAATCTAAATCCATAGAAGCGGGGATTAACGATAAATTCTCATGTAGGGGAATAATTTCAACTTCTTGTGGACGTGAATTAAAGATACTAGCAACTGTGCCCTGCTTCTTATAAATATCATAGGTCTGGGTTAAACTGCATTGGTGGTCGCTATCAATCATTAGTACGTTATAGCCTTGCTCTGAAAGCCATTCGCCGTAATTAAAAGTTAAGGTGGTTTTACCAACTCCCCCTTTAATAGCTGAAAAAGTAATAATTTGCATAATCTGTACTTCCTTTCTCTTTATATAATGTACCATGATACATTATAGTATAGCATATCATGCTATATTATAGGTAGAAAATCGTGTTTGTTTTAATTAAAAAACAATTCATAAACGGCTGGGACAAAAACATCAATTAGTAAAATAGCTAGTCCAGTAATAATAAAACTGTTGGCGTAGGATTGTCCGCCTGTTAAACTTGCTAATCCTAAAATCAAAACGAAAAACCCTGTGACGGCAATTAGTAAAGTAATTTTAGTAATTGTTTTCAATTCAATCAACCTTTCTTATATTATTAGTTATTGGCTTCAGCTTGCTCAATCATCTTTGCAAATCTTTCAAAAACGGTGTGAATATCAACAAATGAAAGAATATTAGCATAATCTGTAACATATTCGCCGTTATAACGTGCAAGTCCATTGCTGGCAATCGTTAGGACATCTCCATTTTTTAAATCAGCATAAGCAACACCATTTTCTTCGTGAATTTCAACTTTGATAACTTGATAATCTGACATTTTAAATTCTCCTTTTCTTTATCAACTCTATGTATATATCATAGCATGCTATGATATGATATGCAAGGATATACTATCTTTTTTTGAATAAAAAGCAC
>DXAP01000146.1 GCA_019116985.1 Candidatus Ligilactobacillus excrementavium
AAAACATATAGCTAATATTATGGAATGCGATGATAAAACACTCAGTCACTTAACTATGGTTATTAAATCACTCGCACAAACTTTTCTTGACCAGGGTTTTACGGGGATCAACTTACTAAACGCAAATGGCAAAACAGCTGGCCAATCAGTTGAGCATCTTCACTTTCACTTACTATTACGCCAAACAAATGACGGTATCAATGCATGGCCTAAACTTCCTGGCAGCACTATTTCATTAGATGAAACTTACGCTAATTTAAAAATAAATGATAATAATGTCCATTAATTACTAAAAAATATAGGAAAGCGCATTTTATTAGATTTAAGTTGTAATACTTTTGTAATTTTCATACGTGATCATTTAGTGTTATACTGTACTTTACGAGGACCAAGGATGGTTCGATATACGCCTGGAAATGTAGTATTCGCTCTATATTCCCAGCGCCACAATTCATTTCATACATAAAAAAGCCGATTGATTGATCGGCTTTTTTGTTATATTCAATTTTTCAAGGATTTAAACACATTATATCAATTTTTTGATATTTTCAGTCTATTTCTCATTATCCAATTTCTTTTCAGAAAAATGATAGAAGGTCCAAGCAACGATACCGAAGAAAATTGGCCCGATCATTGTCCAAAAAGCTGTTTGGTAATCATGTTCGAGAATTGGCTGGATGCAAGTAAAGATGATCCCACCTGCTAAAATCAGCAAAATAATCGCCACGATCACATTGGTATAAGTTCGATTCTTATAAATCTCGAATGGACGATCCAAATCTTTGCGTTTCTTAAAGAAAGGAAAAGCACCAACCAAGAACAAGTAAGGAAATGTGGTTGAAACATTAGCCATATCAGTCAAGATCGTATAGAACTTCTGTGCAGCAGAGCCACCAAAAGAAACTAAGAAAATAAAGACAGCAACGATAGTTGTTTGTAACCACATAGCATTTGCAGGCATATTGTGTTTATTCATTTTAGTTAACTTAGCTGGCCATAAACGTGGATCTGAGCCGATAATAAATGATTTGATAGGTGAGTAGATCAAAACAAAAAATGCACCTAAATATCCCATAAACATACCGATCCCAGCAAAGCGAGTCATAATATTTCCCAATATCAAGCCGATAGAATGTGATAGTCCAAGTGCACTACCAAGTTCGACCCCTAAATTATTCATCAAGACATAGGTAATATTACCCAAATTCACTTCAGAACCACTTAAATCAGAAGCCCAGTTACTACTGATCCCCCAAAGGAAAATCATTAAAGCATAACCGACTGTAATAATAACAGTAGAAATCATCAAAGCTTTTGGGAAGGTCTTTTCAGGTTTTTCGATATCATCCATGATACCACCCATTGATTCCATCCCACCATATGCAAAGACCGCATAAATCACAAAGGAGATCAGAGCTAACGTGCTACCAAAATCACTGTTAGGCGATTGGAAAAAGCTCGAAACACCTTCGATCGGCTGTGCTAAAGCACCACCATTACCGATCCAAACTACTAAACTAGCAACTAAGAAAATAATATCCAAAATTATGATACAAGCTCCACCAAGTGAAGAAACCTTAGCTACAAAATCAACACCATGAGTAGTAGTAAATGCAACAAATAAGATCCATAGGATCCCTAATATCCCGATCGTTTGTGTTGAGCTTAAACCAAACAAACTCCAAGATTGGGTTGAATCATGACCGGAAATTAAAGCTGATAACGGGATCCAAACTTTAGAAGAAGTGGAAACTAACCAGATAACCCAAGATGACAACCAGATGAATGTCCCAATAAATGCTGGTTTTTCACCAATCGAGCCTTCCAACCAAGAATAGATGCCACCTTTTGCTTCTTTAAAAGAAGAACCATATTCAGCGAACATCAATGAACTAGGTAAAAAGAAGAACAAAGCTGCTAAAATATACCAAAAAATACTAGCATAACCCATTTGATAATAAGCAACAGTTGTATTAGCAAAACCAAAGATCGATGAAAAAATCATCATTACTAGTGCTTTAGTTTTGATTTTATGTGTATTTTCCAAAAAGTAACTCCCCTAACAAAAATCTCAGTGAAACATTACGTCTTTACTATAATCTGAAAAATTCAGCAAGACCTGGCTTTATCTTAAAAATAAAGTCTTTGCTACTGACTCACAATTAGCTGATATTTTATTCAGATTATTCAGCATATTATGTATTTTTATTCATAACATGTTGAAAAGTATAGCACTTTACTAGCATAAAGTTTAGAAATAAAGCTTTTTATTATTTTTTTGCAATATATATTTAATGATATAAGCCTAAGGTCTATCGACCAGTAAAGCCTAACCACTACAAAATCAATCTTTTTAAGATAAATATTTTTTAATCGCGTTAAAATTTTACTAATATTTTGAATAAATAGCAGTCAATTCATTATACTTTTAACTATTTCCCGGGTTATTTTTATCCATTAAGAAGGACAGTAAGACAAAAAATAATTTGAGATTTTTAGAATCACACAACTAACTTAACTATGTCCCCCTCTACATATTGTTACAATTTAATTATTCATCAAAAAAAGACAGCCTCACAGAATTTACTGTCAAGCCGTCTTTGGTACATGTTAAGAGAATTGCTTAAAAGAGGTCGTCGCCACTCTGATTTTCTAAGCCTGGATGATTATCAAAGCGGACAACTCCGACAACAACGTCCTGACCGACTGCTTCTTTTATCTTAGCCGTTCCAATGATCCCAAAACCACCACAGAGTTCTAAAGATTTAACACCTTTTTGTTCCATTTCTTTGGCAGCCTTAATTGCATCAGCATAATCTTTAGCGCCATAAACGTTTAAAGCTACTCCTGGTGTTTCAACCAACTGATGATCAGTTTGATAATCGGCACCTGGAGCTAGAAAAATAAAGCCCGCTTGTAGTTGCTCCATTTCAATGACCTCACATTCTTTTGTCACATACTTTAATTTCAAAACATCTGATTTATTACACTTATTAACTGAGATATCACAACAAGTTAGTCAACTACAAAATCAGTTTGTATGGATCTTGTAGGTTTTCTACAATTTTGCCTAAGAATTGAGCAGCCTGCTGACCATCAATGATTTGATGATCAAATGTCAAACTAAGTGGCAAAGTTGATTTTGTTCCAATTTGGCCATCTTCATTCAAAGTTAATTCTTTAAGCATCGTACCTACACCTAAAATTCCAATTTCTGGTGGATTAATGATTGGTGTAAAGTACTCGATCCCTTCTTTACCCAAGTTTGTGACTGTAAATGTACCACCTGTCATTTGATCAGGTGTCAAGCCGCCTTCATGGGCTAAATCAGCTAGATGCTTCAGTTCACGGCCAAGCACTGTTAAGTTCATATTCTGTGCATTTTTAATGATCGGTACGATCAAACCTTCAGGTAGGCCAACTGCTTCACCAATATTGACCGAATCAACCTGTGTCAGTTTACCATCGGCATAGTTACTATTCATTTGTGGTGTATCTTGTAATGCCAAGATAGCTGCCCGCGTAATTAAAGTATTAATACTCATTTGGCCATCATTCAAGTCACCAGCTTTAGCTTTAATATCAGTTCTAAATTCCATCAAAGCTTGAAGGTCTACTTTACGCTGCAAAGTAACTTGTGCAGTCGTATTGACACTTTGCATCATATTTGTCGCAACAGCCTTGCGCATGCCACTTAAACCTGCGCCCCATTGAGGAGTAGCAGCAGTTTGAGCTTGACTTGGTGTCGGTTCTGCTGGTTTATTAGCCGCATAATGTTCAACGTCTCGCCGTGTGATTCGACCATTACCACCAGTCCCCGTAACTAATGAATAGTCGACACCTTTTTCTTTTGCAACTTTACGTGCTAATGGAGTAACAAAGATCCGTTCGCCTGGTTTTCTAGCTGGAGCTTCTTGTGTTGTTGCTGCCGCTACTTTTTCTTCTGGCTCTGCTTTTGCACTTGGCGTTGTAGCTGGTTGTGCGCCTTCTGGGATCTCTTCACCTTCTTCTCCAACATATGCCATGTCTTGTTTGATCGGAAGATCTTCACCTTCTTGAACCATGATTTTCAAGAGTGTCCCACTTGCTGGGGCCTCTACATCTGATGTCAATTTTTCGGAACTAATACGTGCGACAACTTCGCCTTGTTCGACCTTGTCGCCAACGTTTTTCGTCCACTCTTCAACTGTACCCTCAGTCATCGTGAGACCAAGTTTTGGCATTGTGATCGCTGTAGCCATGTTAGTCCCCCCTTTTATTTCGAATTTTTCAAATCGTCAATTATCTCCGCAGCTTCTTCAAGCACACGATCAGCACTTGGCATATAAGCTTGTTCCAAATTAGTTGCAAATGGAACAGGTGTGTTTGGCGCGGTGATCCGTTTGATCGGTCCATCCAAATAATCAAAAGCTTTATCAGTTACTGTCGCAGCGATATCTGTCGCAGTATTGTTATGTGGTTGAGCCTCATCGATCACAATCAAACGTCCTGTCTTCTTCACAGAATCGATCACTGTTTCTTCATCCCATGGAGCTACAGTCCGCAAGTCGATCACTTCAACATCAACACCTTGATCTGCCAACTTATCAGCAACTTCTAAAGCGACAGAAACCATTTTACCGATCGTGACAATAGATAAATCTTTACCTTCACGTTTGACCGCAGCTTTTCCAAGTGGAATCGTATAGTATTCTTCTGGAACCTCACCTTTAACACCGTACAAAGTCTTATCTTCACAAAAGACTACGATATTATCTTCTTCAATGGATGAAAGTAATAAGCCTTTAGCATCGTAGGGACTCGAAGGTACAACAACTTTGATTCCAGGGATCGAAGCAAAAATACCATAATAAGCACCTGAATGTTGTGCCGCAGCACTAGCACCAGCACCCACAGTGGTCCGCACAGTCAAAGGTAATTTAGCCTTACCACCAAACATATAACGCATCTTTGAACCTTGAGTCAGTAATGAGTCAAAGGAAACACCAATAAAATCACTAAACATCAATTCTGGAACTGGACGTAAACCGGTCACCGCGGCACCAACAGCTGCACCCATATAACTTTGTTCAGAAAGTGGGGTATCGATCACACGTTTTTTACCATATTTTGGTCCTAATCCTTTAGTTACACCGAAACAGCCGCCCCATGCATCTTCATTTTTCTCTTCCAAATGTTTGACACCTGTCCCACCAAGAATGTCTTCGCCCATTAGGAAAACTTTGTCATCTTTTTCCATCGCTAGATCTAATGCCTGGTTGATCGCATTCATAAATGCCATTTTAGTCATAATATTTTCCTCCTTGCTTGCTTGAACTAATCAGCGAAAACATCTGTATAGAGTGCCTCTGGCTGTGGAACTGGGCTTTCCTTAGCAAATTCAACAGCATCTTTGACATCTTGCGAAGATTTTTCTTCGATCTCTTTGGCAACTTTTTCAGTAAAGAGTTTCTTCTTGATCGCATAATCACGAAATTCTTTAACATCATCGCGTTCACGTAAAGCATTCTCTTCATCAGAATCATATTTGTAAGTTTGTTCGTCACCTTCAAAATGTCCGTATTCACGGTAAGTGTGACATTCGATCAAAGATGGTCCTTCACCCTTACGAGCACGTTCAATGGCTTTGCCAGCTGCTTCATAAACAGCCATAAAGTCCTTACCATCAACTTTTTCACCGGGAATGTCATAGGCAGCTGCACGTTCTGCGATCGTTTTAGAAGCTGAAGAATAATGCTGTGGAGTTGCTTCAGCAAAAGTATTATTTTCATTTACGAAAACTACTGGCAAATTCCAGATCGCAGCCATATTGATAGATTCGTGAAAGTTTCCTTCATTGGCAGCACCATCACCGAAGAAACAAACAGCAACATCATCAGTTTCTAGATATTGATTACGTAAACCAGCCCCGATCGCTAACGGGAACCCACTACCAACGATACCGTTTGCTCCAAGCATACCTTTGTCTAAGTCGGCAATATGCATTGAGCCACCTTTACCCTTACACAAACCAGTTTCTTTTCCGTAGATCTCCGCCATCATCCCTTTTAAGTCACAGCCTTTAGCGATACAATGCCCGTGACCACGATGGGTACTTGTGATATAATCATCGTCTGTTAAATGTGAACAAACACCAACTGCCACTGCTTCTTCACCTGCATACAGATGAACAAAACCAGGAATTTCACCTTTTGCAAAAATATCATGTAAAGTATTTTCAAAGTTACGAATATCATTCATTTTTTCAAAAGCTTCTTTTGCTTTTGCTGACGTCAATTTCTTCATTACCATGACCTCCAGTCATATAGCTCAACTTGTAAGTGTCGGACTTTAACGAATTTTAACTTACCCGATCGCAGCATAAAAGTTTTTGATACCGCTTTCAGTAAGTGGAATGTCAATCGTTTGTCTACATAGGATCCCCCCTACTAACAACAAACTCCTACTTGTTTTTATCTAATAAAAATCTACCTTATTGATATAAGAAACACAACCTTACTTATTTGTCGATTTACCTAAAAAGACTCTGGCTGCATCATTGATTGCTTCTGAATAAGTCGGGTGTGCAAACAACATATCACTTAATTCATCAACAGTACCTTCGCACTGAACAACAGCAATGATCGTATGCAAAGTTTCGATCGCATCTGGACCAACTACAACTGCACCTAAGATCTGATGATATTTCTTCTCGCTGATAATTTTCACAAAGCCTTGCCCACCAGAAGTTAAATTACGTCCATTTGCGGCCAATGAACTAAGCGATGTTTGTACATCATAACCTTCTTCAGCTGCTTTTTTCTCACTATATCCAAAATGTGCAACTTCAGGTTCAGTGTGTAAAAATAATGGCAACAAGTTACGATCAACTGGTGGCTCAGGATGATCAGCGATCGCAGCCGCTGCCTTCATTCCTTCAGCCATCGCTTCTCCGGCCAACATATAACCACCGATCAAATCTCCGACTGCATAAACATTTTCCAGGCTTGTTTGATAATGACGGTCAACTTTAACATGACGCTTTTTTTCATCTAGTTCCAAATCTAAGGGCTCAGCAACTGTCAAATCTACTTGTCGGCCAGTCACAACTAATAATTTATCAAATTCAAAACTTTCGCCTTGATCACTTAAAACACGATCCGTTTTAATTTCACTGATTTTTACACCAGAATGAATTTCAACTCCCATGTTTTGTAGTTCGTTTTTGATCACTTCGCGTGCATCTGGATCCTCAGTTCCTAAAATATCAGGCGCACCATCGACCATCGTGACCTTAGCTCCCAACGGTGCAAAAACAAAGGCCATATCAACTGCGAAAATATCTCCACCAATGATCGTCAATTTATCGGGCAATTCTGTTAACGAAAAAACATCTTCAGTAGTCAAATAATCGACCTGGTCTAGCCCCTTAAAGGGAACAACTTTCGGGCGGCTACCAGTGGCTAATAACATCTTTTTACCCTTTAACTTTTTTTCACCCGCTAACACAGTTTGTGAGTCTTTAATTATTCCATGTCCTCCAATAAAATCAATATGATGACTCTTAAATAAAGAACGGACTCCCATCTGTAATTGCATTGAAATTTGATCTTTACGTTCTTTTAAAACCTGCAGGTCAAACTTTTCGACTCGTGTTGTGATACCCAATTCAGACGCCTGACCAATTTTAGAAGCCAATCGACTTGCTTCAAGGTAAGCTGTTGTTGGAATACACCCATTGTTGATACATGTACCACCAATATCGTCAGAAACCACGCCCACTTTCAACCCCAACTCGGCCGCACGGATCGCTGCAGTATAACCACCTGGCCCTGCTCCAACTACGATCAAATCATACATGAATCTATCACCGCCTTAATATAAATTGATTACATTAACGCTCTTACTCCCTACATTAAATATGTCTTTTCATTCTAATTAAGTTATAGTTTAATAACAAAATTGAAATAATTATAGAAATAATTTTTGTTCTTTAAAAATCACTATAGAATTGTTTTAATGAAGTTGTAAGCGCATTCAACAATTACATAATAGCATACTTTTGTGAAAAAATGTTAAAATATAAAATTAATTTCTATAAATTTTTTCTATGGTTTTTACTTATTTTTTGTATCTAAAAATCATGCTATATTCGTTGCATGATTTTCATACCTAAGTGAAAAATATCATTTTTATTTTTTCTGTTTTAACAATAACTTGACGCCATTTTTTAGTATTATGTATCGATCTTAACGAATTACTGTTAACCTGTTCGCAGATATTATTTATCAAAAACAATAGTTTATATTTATATAAAATATCAGAAAAAATTTACCACTTTTCGCACACGATTTAACATATATTTTTTGAGCAAAAGAAAAACCGCTTTTGTTTGTCTGTACAAACCAAGCGGGAATATAATTATGCTTTTTTCTTTACTTTCCTGACCAGCCAAATAACTCCGACTATTATGACCGCAAAAGCTAAAAGTACATACAGCCATTCATCGATCATAACTAGCATTTGCCGCCAAGCCTTTCCAGCATAGTGACCAAGATTGATCAAAATAAAATTCCAGAGCAAAGTTCCACCGATCGTCAATAAACTAAACTTACCGAGTGGATACCTAGTCATACCTGCTGGGATAGAGATCAAACTTCTGATCACTGGTACACAACGACCAAATAAAATCGTCCAACCTCCGTGTTTATTAAAAAAGGAAGCGGTCTTATCGATATCATCTTCTTTAAGTCGAATTATCCTACCAGCTTTACTATTGGCAAATCTTTTAAGCTGGTCGACATTCAAAAAACGACCCACAACGTATAAGATCAATGCACCAATATAGGCGCCAAAAGTCGCAGCAATGGTTGCACCAAGGATACCTAAATTAGTATGCAATGTCGAATAGCCAGCAAAAACTAATACGACCTCAGATGGAATAGGTGGAAAAACATTCTCAAGCGCGATCAAAAATACGATACCTAAATAGCCGTATTGGTCGATCGCAGTGGTAATCATTTCTGTGTTCAAATGGTTGCCTCATTTCTAGTTTGATTAAAGAAATCATACCAAGTACAAGTTAGATCAACAATGTTTACGCACTAATGCTAGAAATTTTTAAAATTTTCTTTTA
>DXAP01000147.1 GCA_019116985.1 Candidatus Ligilactobacillus excrementavium
ATTCCTTAAGTACAACAGAAAGGATCGCAGCTGCTCCTGCACAGATCTTACCGCAGTTAAGCGACCTAAAGCCAGCTGTTAGCCAATGGTTTGAACGGTGGAAAAAATTAAGCCGAACTATTAGGAAAATACTTGAAACAGCCACCAGTTTTCATCCTTTGAATGAGCCAGGCGTTGCTAGTGTGATCAGTAAAAATTTACCAGCTGACGCAACTTTATTTATCAGCAACTCCATGCCGATCAGGGATATTGACGTGCAATTTGATCCGCAAATAACTAGCACTCAAGTATTATGTAACCGTGGGGCTGACGGGATCGATGGTGTTAATTCGACGGCATTAGGTGTGGCTTCACAATTACAAAATAATTATTTATATATCGGTGACTTAGCCTTTTTCCATGACCTGACAGGTTTGATGATGGCTCGAAAGTATGATTTAGATTTGACTGTCATCGTGCAAAATAATGATGGCGGCGGCATCTTTTCGATCTTGCCGCAGTACCAGGAAAAAACGCAGTTTGAAAAAGTTTTTGGAACGCCGTTGGATTTAAAAATTTCAGCAATTGCGGATATGTATGATGCCAAATATTGCAAGATAACAACCGCGGGCAAATTAGCGGACATTATTAGACAACAGCCGCATGGATTAACGATAGTTGAAGTTGTTGTACCACGCCAGGCTGTACCTGAACAACAAGATCACTTAAAAGCAGCAGTCGCTGACCGATTACAGGAGTTTTTAGATGAAAATCACGGTTAACTCACAAAAATATTACATTGAACAAAAAGGAAAAGGGACGCCGACCTGGTTACTGTTACACGGCTTTATGGGTTCGCATCATGACTTTGAACAGATCAGCGAACAATTACCTGGCCAAGTTTTAGTTCCAGACCTATTAGGGCACGGACAAAGCAGCCGTAGTCACCACCAACACGACTATCAGATGGAACGACAGGCCGCTGATTTGGCTAGTTTGTTAGAGCAATTACAGGTCAAACAAGTCATTTTAGTTGGATATTCGATGGGAGGACGTTTAGCGTTAGATTTTGCTTTACGTTATCCAGATCTAGTACAAGCCTTAGTTTTGGAAAGCTCAACTGCCGGGATCGCCGACAAAATGGCACGACAAAAACGCATAGAACATGATGAACAACAGGCACAGCAATTAGAAAATGAGTCATTTAGTCGGTTTGTCGACTACTGGGAAAGCCTGCCTTTGTTTGAATCGCAAAAACATTTGCCGACCAACATTCAACAAAAGATCCGCGAGCAACGCCTACGGCAAGATCCACAAGCATTAGCAGCTAGTTTGCGTGGGATGGGGACCGGATCAATGCCTGATCTGTGGAAAAAATTGCCACAACTTACTTGCCCCACGACTTTACTAACTGGAAAATTAGATGCCAAATTTAACAAGTTGACCAGTCAGATGAAAGAGCTGATCCCCAAAGCACAAAGATACGTACTGAGTGGTGCGGGACACAACATACATTTGGAAAAACCAGAGTTATATGTATTACAATTACTACAAGTTTTTGCGCGCACGATGCAAGCTAAATAGGGGGAGTTGTTGGGTATGGAAATTGTGGATCTACGACTATTACCCGTGGTTTTACCGTTAAAACAGCCATTTGTTTCCAGTCACGAAACTTTGACACAGCGAGAATTGACTGTCATAGAACTGACAGATGCAAGTGGCCTTAAGGGCTATGGTGAATTAGAAGCATTTTCACAGCCGTTTTATACCAGAGAAACACAGGTGACAGCTCGTTGGATGATAAAAAATGTTTTAGAAAATTTGCTGGTAAATGTTGAATTTGACCAGCCTGAAGACCTATACGCTAAATTAGCGTCTGTTAAAGGAAATCATTTGGCTAAAGCCGCGGTCGACTCAGCAGTTTGGGACTTGTTTGCCAAACAACAGCAGCAGCCTTTAGCGGATGTGTTAGCCCAAAAGGTGGGCACCACTAGAAAAGATATCGTTAAAGTCGGTATCAGTATCGGTATTTTGCCCCTTGAACAAACTATTAAAAGTGTGGAGCGCGCGATCAAGCAAGAATATGGACGGATCAAGTTGAAGGTCCAGGGAAACGATGACTTGCAACGGATCGCTGCCGTACGGGAATATTTTCCGTCAATACAATTATGTGTTGATGCTAACGGTTCACTAAAACCTGCAGTAGGTTTGGCAGAAAAAATCGATGCTTTACAGCTAACCATGTTAGAAGACCCATTTTCTATGGAGCAGCACGAACAAACTGCTGAATTGCAAGTAAAGTTAAAAACGGACCTGTGTTATGATGAGCCGATCGAGAGTGTGGCAGACGCGATCAGGGCGATCAAGGCTCACGAATGTCACATTATTTCGATGAAAACCAGTGTCTTGGGGGGCTTAACACCAGCCTTAAAAATGGTCGCGGCTCATAAAAGATATGGCTTTCCCATTTGGTGTGGTGGGATGATTGAGGGTGCCCTTGGTCGTGCAACTAATCTAGCTTTAGCGAGTTTGGAAGAATTTGCGTTTCCAGGCGACATCTCTGAAACAGCACGGTATTATGAAAAAGATTATGCTAGGCCAGAGTTTGTGATCCAGCATGGGGCCATGCAAGTGCCAACTGGAAGTGGAACTGGAGTTGAATTATGTTCAGATCTTGAATAAACGTAATTTGAGGGTCTGTATATTTGGCCAGTAGTTCCTCAATAAAACGTACTATTACTTCAAAAAGCTTAACTAAAGGTCACCTTGATAGCTTTTAATTGATAAACTTTGGTACAATCTAAGGAGATATTTAATTTTTGAATTATGTGAAAGGATGATTATCAATGGTTTGGATCATTGTTATTGTGATCGTTGCAATTTTAGCAATTTATTTATGGACAAGTTATAACAAATTGCAACGTGCTACTAATAGTATCGACACAGCAGAAAAGCAGATCGATATTCAACTGAAATATCGGGCTGACCTGATCCCGAACGTGGTTGAAACGGTGAAGGGTTATGCAACTCACGAACAAGAGACATTTACGAAGTTAACAGAAATGCGTAGTAAAGTAGCTGATTCTAGTTTGGATGTTAACGAACGTTCCAAAGTTGACCAGCAAATGTCACATACTCTAGGTAATTTATTTGCCGTGGCAGAAAATTATCCAGATCTAAAAGCCAGCACTAACTTTTTGAACCTTCAAGAACAGTTGACAACGATCGAAAACAAGGTCGCTGCTGCTCGTCAAATGTATAACAAGCATATTTTGTCATACAATAACTTAGTTACAACTTTCCCAGCCAACATTGTGGCTAAAATGTTTAGCTTTGCGGTTAAACCTAACTTGGAAGTTATTACAGATGAATCACAACGGGAAGCTCCACAAGTTAAATTTTAAGGCGGCGGTTAAAGTATGACCATTGAAGAACAAATTGCGAAAAATAAACGCAATTCAACGATCGTAATGATCGGCTTTAGTGCTTTGGTCACCGTGATCGGCCTTTTCATTGGACTCTTAGTGGGTTGGATGATGGATTCGGCTCCAGAAGATTTGTGGAAGATCACTTTTATTACAGCTGGAGGATTTTTGGTTGCTGCGGCTGGTTATTCTTTATATGTGTATTACAATACGACCAGCGTTTTTATGGGATCAGTCCGTGGTAGGAAACTAGAAGTAGAAAATGCTTCTTTAGCTGAAACTCAGCTTTTGAATGTGATCGATGAATTACAGATCACAGCGGAGATCCCAGTCCCTGAAGTTTATTTAGTAAAAGATCAAGAAGCCAATGCTTTTGCGACTGGACGTGACCCGAAGCACGCTGCGATCGGTGTGAATACTGGTTTGTTGGAAATGATGAACCGAGAAGAACTGAAAAGTGTCTTGGCTCATGAAATGTCGCATATTAAAAACTATGATATCCGCTCTGGTTCGATCACAGTAGCTTTAACAGGTTTTATCGCTGGTGTTGGCTATTGGTTAGTCGAACTTGGTGAGGATACTTTGTGGTTTGGAAATAGTGGTCGTAGTCGACGGAAAAATGACGACGAAAAAAGCAGCGCCATGATCGGCCTAGTCATGTTGGTAGGTGGTTTACTGATCCAGTTGATCGGTGTCCCGATCGCATTATTGATGCAACTGGCGCTTTCACGTCAACGTGAGAGTTTGGCGGATATTTCTGGTGTGGATATGACACAAGATCCAAAAGGCCTGATCGATGCTTTAACTAAATTAAAGGAAGATCAGACCCCGAGTTCATACGCTAATAGTAAAGCAGCAACTTTATGTTTCCGGACGCCTCTATCAAAAAAAGACGTTAAAGAAATGAAAAAGGAAAACTTGTCCGAACCAAAGCAGCATAAATTTAGTTTAACGAATTTGCTCGACACTCATCCACCATTGGATGAACGGATCGAGAGACTAAGAAAACTGATCGAATAAAAGAAAAGTATAACTTTTTATGACTCTCCTTACTACAGTAGACACGGAATTAAAAAAATCCGTCTTCTGCTAATAAGGAGAGTTTTTATGTTTAGAATATCAAGTTGTTATTAGGATATTTGATAAGCGATGTTGGGTTATGTGTCATTCTATTTAAAGGTTTATAAGAGTAAAAAACAGTAATTTCTCAGCTAATGGCTGGATAGCTGAGAAATTACTGTTAAATATATAAAGGAAAAGCATAATTCAAGTCATAATTGACCTAAGTGAAATCAACGACCATCCGTCCGATGATCTCGTTATTTTTCATTTCATCGATAATATCGTTGACCTCAGACAATTTACGTGTTTGCACGATTGGTTTAACTTTTTGTTCAGCACCAAATTGAAAAGCTTCTGCCAAATCTTGGCGTGTACCGACTAAAGAACCAGCAACTTTGATCCCATCTAAAACTGTCTTAGAAATATTGAGTTGCATGTCACCTTGAGGCAAGGCGATCGCAACCAAGGTCCCGTCTGCGCGTAAGGCATTGACGGCGGAGGTGAAAGAATCCTTGCTAACAGCAGTGATCACTGCGCTGTGCACACCACCAACTTTATCTTGCAAGACCTGTGCAGCATCTTCTTTATTAGAGTTGATCGTCAAGTCAGCACCTAATTTTTTAACTGCTTCTAGCTTGTCATCATTAATGTCGACAGCTGCTACATGGGCGCCGAAAACATTATGAGCGTATTG
>DXAP01000148.1 GCA_019116985.1 Candidatus Ligilactobacillus excrementavium
GAGCACACTTTTGACTGACATTTGTAGTCCTTGATCACTCAAACAACGCGCAACTATTCCTTGTGCACGCGTGATCTGTTCAAAAATATTATGGGCTAGGACTTTGCCATCGTAATACCAGCTGCCATCGTGGTACTGATAGTGTCCATCGTAATTTTTTATATCTATCAAATATGCAATGTCGCCAATGACAAGCAGCTTATCGATCTGACAATGACTGCCCTGGTAACTCAAATCAACGTCGTCCATACAAAACTCTGGCTGGGTTAAATTGGGCGGGAGACAACGGTCGAATAAACACTCCCCGTTATATCCTTGCAATGCGTGTTGTAGTGCATGCTGTTCTTTTTTTGTAAGTTTAACGCGCTGGCTCAAAGCTTGAATGTACTGTAACTCCGGCGCTTCTTGGCGCATTTACGGTCACCTCCTATTATATAGATACGCAATTAATAGGAGATTGTGTTTAATTAAACGCGCTTGATCTCAGCACGTAAAATAAATGGTGCGCACAGCGTCGTAACCACGATCGCTCCAATGACTGCAGAATAATTATCGACTGATAATAAATGTGCATTAAAACCTAATTGCGCAATAATCAAAGCCATTTCACCCCGCGAGATCATGCCGGCTCCGATCATTGACGAGCTCTTGAAGTTGAATTTGGCGAGCCCAGCACCCAAACCGACACCCAACCATTTAGTTAAAGTCCCGACGATCGTTAACGTGAAAAATAACCAGAAGTCCGCCACTAAACCAGTAAAAGTCATGTTAAGACCCACACTGACAAAGAAAACAGGTATAAACACTGCGTAACCGATGGGCTCGATTTGCTGGTCGATCTCTTCGCGAAAATCTGTTTGACCGATTGCTAAGCCCGCAAAAAAGGCACCGATCGCGCTACTTAAACCAACTTTTTCTGCCAAATACGCAGCACCCAAACACAATATCAAGGCCATCACAGTCTCAGAAACTGGCACCAACCATTTGGCACCCAAAGACATCAATTGTGGGACACACCAGCGACTGATGACAAATAATAAAATGAAAAAGCCCACTTGTAATAGCAAACTCAAACCAAGCGGCATTTGATCGCCCGAATTCAATTTATTACCAGCCAAACTAACTAAAACGCTCAATACGATGATCGATAAAACATCATCGACCACAGCTGCTCCCAAGATCGTAGTTCCCTCTGGGGTATCCAACTGGCGCATATTTTTCAAAACTTCAACGGAGATCGAAACTGAAGTGGCAGCAAAAATCACACCCAAAAACATATTTTCCAGTTGATTCAAACCAAAAAAGTGGCCGACCAAATAAGCCCCCACGATGGGAAAGATCATACCAGCAACCGCCACCAGTAAACTAGGAGCCAGATACTTTTTCAATAAACTAAGGTCACTTTCCAAGCCACCAATAAACATTAAAATCACGACTCCGACCTCGGAAAAGATCTCAACAAAATTACCGGGATGGATCCAATTCAAAACTGCTGGACCAACAACCACACCGATCAACAGCTGACCAATCACGGGCGGAAAATTTAAACGTGCACTAAAATGCCCCGCTAAAGCTGTCGCTAATAAAATTAAACATAAACTACCAATTGCTTCCACATTCATCTATCCTTTCACAACTCATATCACACAAAAAAAGCCCGCCTCCAAGCCGTCCTAGCAACCCAAACTAGGACTTGATTCTTGAAAGCTGCGGCTCCAACCGAATTTATTTGATTAAGTAATATTCTATCATTAGTCTCGCTGACAAACAATAACCAAACCTACAGCTTTGACTTTTAACAGTTTCTTAATTATGCTTAATTGGATAGAAGTTATTACTGGAGGCTTTAGGTATGCAACAAAAAATTGCAGTGATCTCAGATAGCCATGGCAATGCAACCGCCTTGCAGGCAGCAATTTCAGATGCCTTAAAACGAGGCGCTGACGAATTTTGGTCCTTAGGAGACATGGTCGTGGGCGGCGGAAATTCTGAGGAATGCATGCAAATTTTGGATCAGATCAATTTGACCCAGGTTTTATTAGGAAACTGGGAAGATAACTTTAACTTAGAATTGATCCAACCAAACTATGATATAAAACATGATCCATTAGCGGTGTATTTCACCATGCTAGCTAAATATGATAGTGAACATTTAAGTCAAAAACACCAAGCAGCACTCAAAAAATTACCCATGACTGGACACAAAGAAGTTGGCCCATTAGTCTTTTCTTTAACACATAATTTACCTGATCAAAATCACGGACACACTCTTTACCCAGATCAAGCTCAGGTCAATTTTAACCAGTTAGCCTTAGACCAAGACATCGATGTGGCAATTTTTGCCCACATTCATAGCCCCTTGTGGCGTTACACCTCAAGCGGACAGATCATCTTGAATCCAGGGTCCGTGGGGCGTCCGTGGGATCCGCGAGCCAAACTATTGCAAAATCGCGCTGCTAGTTATGTCTTGTTGACGATCTCTGAAAATGGTCTCGATGACGTCGACTTTAGGCGCGCATCTTATGACCCTGAAATCGAACTTAGAAAAGCCGCTGACAATGGCTTTCCTTATGTTGACTTGGAACGTAAGTTGTTAATAACGGGGAATTCATCATCACACAATGGACCTTTACTAGAAAAAATCAACGCCGAGCGTGGCTACAACGACGAAGCTGCTGAATTTTTAACACAACTAAAAACAAAATTGGATCAATAATACTTAGCTCTGGGAGCTGGGACAAAACTAGCTATCTGATCCTAAAGGGGCCGTCGATCTATCCATTAAGTGGGTTAAATCGACGGCCCTTAAATGAGTTTCGCTTGGCAGAAGGTTGTGCCTAACTAACTAGCCGGCTCTAATGCAAAAAACGCATCATATCCGACTAGTCAATTAGTGCTCACCTTCTAAACGCCACGCTCCGCTCTCTGTTTTTAAATGAGTTTCGCCTGGCAGAAGGTTGTGCCTAACTAACTAGCCGGCTCTAATGCCAAAAACGCATTATACCCAGCTAGTCAATTAGTGCTCACCTTCTAAACGCCATGCTCCGCTCTTTGTTTTAGATGGTATCGCCATTAAAAATCGAATTCTTGACGATCACGTAATCAACCTTGCGTAGGGCTTTTAAAGAACGGCCGCCAGAATAAGAAATTGACGACTGTAGATCTTCTTGCATTTCGCGTAAAGTATTGGCGATACTGCCACGATATGGAACTAATAATTTTTTGCCTTCCACATTTTTATATTCACCTTTTTGGTATTGTGAAGCTGAACCAAAGTAAGTTTTGAATTTTTGCCCGTTTTCTTCTACGATATCACCAGGAGTTTCGGTATGTCCGGCAAATAAGGAACCGATCATGACCATGGAAGCGCCGAACCGGATCGATTTGGCAATGTCACCATTATTGCGGATCCCGCCATCAGCGATGATCGGTTTGCTAGCTGCTTTGGCACATAAGCGTACTGCCGCTAACTGCCATCCACCAGTTCCAAACCCAGTTTTTAATTTAGTTATGCAGGCTTTGCCAGGACCGATACCGACTTTTGTTGCGTCCGCGCCGGCGTTTTCAAGTTCACGTACACCTTCAGGAGTGCCCACGTTACCCGCGATCACAAAAGAACCAGGTAAATTTTTCTTAATATAGCGGATCATGTTGATCACTGAATCAGCATGTCCATGTGCGATATCGATGGTAATATATTCGGGAACGAAATCATCCTGGCTTAATTGATCGATCAGTTCGTATTCCTCTTGTTTGACACCAACTGAAATTGAAGCAAACAAACCTTGGTTATGCATTTTTTTAACAAAGTCATGTCGATTTTCCTTATCAAAACGATGCATAATGTAAAAGTAACCATTCTGTGCTAACCAAATAGCTAAGTGTTCGTCAATGATCGTCGCCATATTAGCTGGGACAACAGGTATTTTAAAAGTCATGGGACCAAACTTAATTGTAGTGTCGGCTTCGGAACGACTTTCAATAATACATTTGTTAGGCACAAGCTGGATGTCTTCATAATCAAAAACTGGCATATTTATCCCTCACATTCTGAATTGTGGATATTTATTTTGATAATTCGCTATTAAACTTTCATTGTTTCCACAAACACCTGAAATTTTACCTAATTAACTTTAAAAAGTCAATTTTTTGAAAAATAAATGTTAAATAGTTCGTGTTTTATAAAAAATAACGAAATTCAAAACAATTTCTTGCACTCTAAGTTTATGTGAAATGGCGATGTAAGTAAAACAATTAGTGCCTTGATCAAGGAGCATCGTAGTATTTTTCACACACAGTGGTGACTCTTGTTGAAAAGTTTGGTAAATATAATAAAATGTAAATGATAAGGAAGTAGGCGATAAGATGGCTAAAAAGAAAAAACAACCGAAAAAAACAAATGAAGAACGAATCTTAGATGATAATCAAATTGAATATACCGAGATGCAGTTTGACTGGCTATCTGGTAAAAAAAGAGCTCTTGAACAAGTCGCCAAGGCCGGTTTAAAGGAAGAGAGCATTTTAAAGACCATTGTGTGTTTGGGAAGCGATGGACCTAAGGATTATTTAGTAGTCTGTTTACCGATCGTAGGTGAGATCGATTTGAAAATGGTCGCACGTGAATTAGGGAAAAAACAGATACACTTGGCAGACAATAAAAAATTGATCAAAATCACAGGGTATATCCACGGTGCTAACACGCCGATCGGCATCCATGCTTTTAAAGAATTTCCAATTTATTTTGACGAGCGGGTGAAAGACTTTTCAGAAGTTTGTGTTTCTGCTGGTAAAGTTGGTCGCTCTGTGCGTCTTTCATTAAGCCAGTTAGTTGAACTAGTCGACGGTCACTTTATTGAAGTTTCTGATAAAGAAATTTGATCGGGTCCGTGGAACAAGAGTATAGGAGAAGAAATGAAAAAAATTGAACAGGCAGCTGCGTTTTTGCGTGAGCATCGTGACCTTTTTAAATGTCCTGTCTGTGGGGACACCTTTTTGACAGTTGCGGGTCATAGTTTAGAGTGCCAAAATAAGCATAGCTTTGATCTTTCGCGCAAGGGAACCTTATATCTGATCACTCATAAGATCAAGAGTGAATATGATAGTGCGAAGATGTGGCAAGCGCGCAGAAAAATGCTGACACTGGGTTTATTTGACCAGATGGTCCAGGCCATCAATGCAGCCATGCCGACTGACGAGGATTTAAATATTTTAGATATCGGTTCAGGAGAGGGGACAACATCAGCTAAGCTGGAACAGTTGCGCAAAGCTAATGTAGATACTACGATCGGGATTGATATTTCTAAAAGTGCTGTGAATTTAGCCACATCGTACCAAAATAATAATTTCTTTTGTGTAGCTGATCTAGCGGCCCTGCCATTTGCGAACGATGCTTTTGATTGTATTACAGACATTTTTTCGCCAGCTGCGTATCAGGAATTTAAACGTGTTTTACGTCCAGGTGGACAAATTTATAAAATCATCCCTAATAGTGGTTATTTGAAGGAACTACGTCAGTTGTTGTATCCGCAGGAAAGCGAACACCGAACATATGATAATTCAGCAGTTTTGTCATTGTTTGCAAAAAACTTTCCTAATTACCGGCAACAAGATATTCAATATACTTTTGAATTTCCAGAAGAAGATTTTGCCTCTTTGTTAATGATGACTCCTTTAAATTGGGGTGCTTCAAATGAAATTAAGCAACAAGTCCTGGCTACCCCTTTGCGACAAATAACAGTTGACGTTTCTTTGTTAGTTGCTACTAAGGAAAATAACTAAATTAACTAACTAAGTGATTTGTGAGCAGCAGTAAAGGCTCTTTTTTGCAACAAAGATTAGTCCTTGTTTTGTAGGGCCTTTTCACAAAAAAGGTTGCAAATGCTTTAGAATCAATGTTACAGTGATAATAAGTTATATGTTGTATGTAGGTGTGCAAAGTCGCTGTTATTTACAAGCGTATTTCATTAACGCAGCCGGTCGCAGTGGATACACCGAACGGTTGCGCTTTTTTTCGTTTTTTTACTTCACAAAATAAACCAGGCTAAAAATAGCCTTTGAATCAAAGGAAGGAACTTGTAGTGACTAATCATATCGCTTTATTTGAACCATTAATGCCTGCAAATACGGGAAACATCGCCAGAACTTGTGCAGGAACTAACACTGAATTACATTTAATAGAACCCTTAGGCTTTTCGACCGATGATAAATATTTAAAACGGGCGGGCCTGGATTATTGGGATCATGTCAAGATCACTTATCACAAAAATTTGGTAGATTTTATTGAAAGTATCCCTGATTTAAATCAATTATACTTAGTTTCAAAATTTGCTAAGTATGCATATACTGAGGTAGATTATTCTGATACAAATAAAGATCATTACTTTTTGTTTGGTAAGGAAACAACGGGGTTGCCCGAACCGTTTATGCGGCAGTATCCGGATAAATGTATTCGCATCCCACAAAATGATGACAATATCAGGGCGTTAAATTTATCTAACTCAGCGGCGATCGTGATTTATGAAGCTGTGCGTCAACAAGGTTTTCCACAGTTAGAAACAACTCACTTGTACGATAATGATAAGTTAAAATAATTTTACATTGAAAAGCTGGAACGTAACTAGCTGTGTGATCCTAAAAGGGCCATCGATTTAAACCTATTTAACGGGTTAGATCGACGGCCCTTAAATGTGTTCCAAAAGATTGAAGCCGTACTGTAACAACGATTGCGTTATTCTGATTCTTCGCTTCGCTACGACCCAAAATAACGCAATCATCGTTACAAATCGACTTCAAAACATCTTTTGTCTCACTCTCCCTTAAACGTTTTTCAAAAGATTTAAGCCATACTGTAACATCCTTGTTCTTCATTTTACTACAGCCCAAAATGACGTAATTGTCTTTTTAAAGCGACTGCAAACATCTTTTGTCTTACTCTAAATTTTTATGTTTTTTGGTAGTTGTTTGGTAAATAAGAACGCTCGGATTAAAATGGTTAAAAAGATAGAATAATTTAGACGCACAAATGTTCTAGTAATGGACATTATGGTATACTAACACAGAAGAATGAAAGAAGTAGTGCTTTTTTGTTGGAAGTACTATTTTTAGAAAGGGATTTGAAATTGGCTATAAAAAAGAAAAAAACAGGCCGTAAACAAACTAAGAAACAAAAACAGCAAATGACTACACGGATCTCCGGTGTGGTGCTGATCGTATTAAGTTTGGCCGGTGGCTTTCACTTGGGCAATCTAGGATTATTAGTGGCCAATTGTTTCCGTGTTTTCTTGGGTGATGCATATCAATTAGGAACGTTACTGGTCGTTTTATTAGGGATCTACATGCTGGCTAGTGCCAAAGAACCACGTGTGAAAAGAAATTATTTGATTGGTGTGTTGTTACTGATCGCCAGTATTATTTTGTTTTTAACTACTTACTTATTTGGTCGCTTGGACTTACATACAGATTTTTTAGCTGTGACCTGGCAGTATTTAAAAGCTGACATTGTTTCAAATAGTGTCGGTAGCGCTGTAGGTGGTGGCTTATTGGGAGCAAGCTTATATCAGATCACTTATTTTTTGGTTTCTCAGATCGGTAGTTATGTTTGCGCGAGTTTGTTACTAGTGTTGGCAGCTTGTGCTGTGTTTAATGTTTCCTTCGGTCAAGTGATCGACTTTTTGGGCCTGATTTTATATCAAATCATTGTATACGGCAAAAAAGTGAGTGTGTGGATCGGACAGTTGTTTAAAAAAAGTGGCCCGTGGTTAAAAAAGCGGCGTAAAAATTTGCATGATAAAGTTCAACAAGATTATTTTGAAGAGCAAAAAGATGGAGAAGTATCAGCAAATGATCCTGGTTTAACTATTACCAGCGAAGAAACATCAGCAAATAAACAACCACAAGATATACAACCAAGTGATGAAGTTACAATTGAAAATGACATTAACGATGATAAAGATCTTCCGCCAGCACATGCAACGGATGATCCTGCTTTATGGAATGAAAAAAGCCAACAAAAGGCGCAACAAAATAATCGTGAAAGTCAGTTGAAACCGACTAATCCAGATTATGAATTGCCGGACTCAAGTTTATTGCAAGAGATTGCTCCAGCAGATCAAAGTGCAGAAAAAAAGGCGCTACGTCGCAACCAAGAGGTTTTGAAAAAAACGTTCAAAAGTTTTGGTGTTGACGTTGAATTAAAAAACACGATCTTAGGTCCGTCTGTTACGAAGTATGAACTGCACCCGGCCATCGGGGTGAAGGTTTCTAAAATTGTTAATCTTTCTGATGACTTGGCCTTAGCTTTGGCAGCTAAAGATATTCGGATCGAAGCACCGATCCCTGGTAAACCACTGATCGGCATCGAGGTCCCTAACCAACAAGTCGCTACGATCTCATTTAAAGATGTGATCAGTTCGATGAAGCCTGACCCTAAAAAGCCTTTAGAAGTTCCATTAGGAAGAGATGTTTCCGGTAATTTAGTAACGGCTGATCTATCTAAAATGCCACATCTATTGATTGCTGGTTCAACGGGGAGTGGTAAGTCAGTTGCTATTAACGGTATTATTACCAGCTTATTGATGAATGATACACCTGACCAGGTCAAAATGATGTTGGTCGATCCTAAAAAGGTGGAGCTCGGTGTTTACAACGAAGTGCCGCATTTGATCACTCCAGTTGTGACTGATCCCAAAAAGGCTGCGCGTGCATTGCATAAATTAGTTTCTGAAATGGAACGGCGGTATGAGTTATTTGCCAATACCGGACAACGTAACATTACGGGCTATAACAAAATGATCAAACGCCAAAATCTGGATCAGAAAACAGACGAGCCTACTTTGCCGTATATAGTAGCGATCGTAGATGAATTATCTGATCTGATGATGGTGGCTTCCAATGAGGTCGAAGATGCGATCATTCGTTTAGCCCAAATGGCACGTGCGGCTGGGATCCATATGATTTTGGCCACACAAAGACCATCAGTTGATGTCATCACTGGTCTGATCAAAGCAAACGTTCCTTCTCGGATGGCTTTTGCCGTTTCTTCGGGTACTGATTCACGGACGATAATCGATTCATCTGGTGCCGAAAAATTATTGGGGCGTGGGGATATGTTATTCTTGCCAATGGGAATGAATAAGCCGGTCCGTGTTCAAGGTGCGTTTATTTCAGATAAGGATGTTGAAAATGTTGTTGAATTCGTTAAGGGTCAACAAGAAGCATCGTATGATTCAGCTATGGAAGTAACTGATGAAGAAGCCAATGGATCAGAAAATGATGACGAAGAAGACGAACTTTTCACAGAAGCAATTGACTTTATTACTAAAGAGCAAAAATGTAGTATTTCGCTTTTGCAACGTAAATTTAAAATTGGTTATAATCGTGCTGCACGTATGGTGGATAAAATGGCTGAAAAGGGTTTTGTTGGTCCACAAGAGGGTAGTAAGCCCCGACAAGTTTATTTGAAAAAAGAAGAATAAGAGTTGAGCTTACAGGTCGTCTTTAATGTGAAAATGTGATTCACGTTTGAGGCGGCTTTTTATGGTGGAAGATTTTTTCATAGATATTTTGCAAGCTAAAATTTAGCCGGGTGTGATAAAGGGTGGTGTTTTTTAATGAGCTGCCGTTGTTTTTAACTCGCTTTTCGACTATGATATAGATTGTATTTTTGACAGATATAAGAGGAGAATTGATAGTAATTGGAAATAATGGATGGCGTAAATTTAACCCTGAAACCAACGAAAAAATATAAAACTAACCAGATCTTGCTCTCGTTTACTACTAATATTAAAAAGCAAAAAGAAATTACAGCTCGAACCTTATTGGCAGATTTGTTGGAGACGACTAGCCTACATTTACCGACGCAGTGAGATGTTGCTTTAAAGCTTTCTGAATTGTATGGTGCAAGTTTCGGTACGTCTGTTAGTCGATATGGCAACGTGTATGGGGTCAACTTTATCATTAATGTAGTCAACGATGAATATTTGGCAGAGACAACACACATTTTAGAAGATACTTTCGCTTTTTTGAATGAGGTCATTTTTTCACCTCAGATCAAAGATGGTGAATTTGTGGCAGATATTTTTCAGATCCAAAAACAAAATTTACAGGCTTTTTTGGCCTCACTAGATGATAACAAGCAAGGTAAAGCTTTAACTAGGATGAATGCTTTGTATTTTCGTGACCAATTACAACAAATACCTGCTGTTGGTCAATTGGAAGACCTTTCTGGTATTACTGCGAAACAAATGGCACAGTATTATCATAAGATGATCACAGAAGATCAAGTTAATATCGTAGTTTCAGGAGATGTAACTAGACAACAAGTTAAATCTGCGATCAAGGTCATGCCATTTGTTGCACGATCTCATAAACAACTTGATTTAGTTTATTCGCAGCCGGAATCAACCCTAGTAAAGTATAGTGACGAGCATGAAAATGTCAGCCAAAGTAAGTTGAATTTAGCTTATAATTTGCCAGTTGATCATGACAGTCAGGATCGTTTTACCGCAATGGTTTTTAATGAGCTTTTTGGTGGTTGTGCTTTATCACTTTTATTTCAAAATGTACGTGAAAAAAACAGCTTGGCTTATTATGCTGAAAGTGATTATGATATCTTCCGCCAGGAATTGTGGGTGCAAACAGGTATTCAGTCTGAAAATAAAGAACAAGTTATCGATGTAGTTGGTCAACAGTTGTCACAATTACGGCAAGGCAAAATAAAACAGGAACAATTAGATAAGATCAAGGCTTCCATGATTAACAGCTACATTGCACGTTCTGATAGCCAATCAGTTGACTTAAGTAAAGCACTGACAACGAGTTTAACCGGGGTATTAACTCCACCTAAGAAATGGATCGCAAACATCACAGCGGTTCAGGTCAAAGATATTGCGCGGATCGCAAATAGAGCACATCTGCAAGCAGTATATTTTTTAGATGGGAGACAAGAATAATGTTGCAAAAATACACTTACCCACAGTTTAAAGAAGTTTTGTATCGAACAACTCTTGCTAATGGTCTAACTGTTAATTTGTTACCTCGCCCTGATTTTCATAAGACTTACGCAGTCATGACGACTAATTATGGTTCGATCAATACGAAGTTCACTGACCCACAGGGAAAACAAGTTGATGTGCCTGCTGGAACAGCACATTTTCTTGAACATAAATTATTTGAAAAAGAAGATCATGATGCCTTTGATGTTTTTGGCAAGTATGGTGCAGACGTTAATGCTTTTACAAGTTTTACCAAGACAAGTTTTTTGTTTTCGACCACTGAAAATCTGACAAAATGTTTAGAGATCTTGCTGGACTTTGTGCAAGAACCGTATTTTTCAAAAGAAACAGTTGAAAAAGAAAAGGGCATTATAGGTGAAGAAATATCAATGTATGATGATGACCCTGATTGGCAATTGTTTTTTGGCATGTTGGGCAACCTATATCCAAACGATCCTTTAAGTGTAGATATCGCTGGGACAAAAGAAACTATCGCACAAATTGACCCAGAGCTTTTATATGCATGCTATAACGAGTTTTACCAACCAGCCAATATGGATCTGTTTGTAGTTGGCGGTTTTAATTTAGCAGATGTTTTGGAAACAATTGAAACTAATCAGGCTAATAAACAATTTGTTGATCGATCATCTATGGTCGATACAACGACTTTCTTAGGAGATTCAGGGGCTAACATTTTACCTTTTGTTGAAAAGAGAATGGCTGTTACGCGGCCAAAATCAATGATCGGTATTAAAGGCATAAAACCAGTGCCCGCCAAAAGAACTAGTTTAAAGTATAAGATCGAACTTGAACTAGGTTTATATCTGCTCTTTGGTGAATCTTCGATCTTATTTCAGGAGTTATACCAAAAAGGGATCGTTGATGATTCCTTTAATTATGAATTATCCGTGGAACGCGGTTTTCATTTCGCGGTTATTTCTGGCGATACAACTTATTACGAAAAAATGGAACACGAGATCTTTTCAACTATCAAAAACGCTGAACAAATCTTGGCAGACTCGAAACGAGAATTTGAACTCACGAAAAAAGAATTTTTGGGGCAATATATTCAAGCTCAAAATTCACTTGAAAGCATCGCAAACGGTTATGAGGGTCGGTTATTTGAACACGCGACTTTGTTTGATTATGCCGAGCAAATTCAAAAAATCAGTTTGAGCGACGTGATCGATACTGTCGCCCGATTTTTAAAACCAGGGGTTATTAGTACATCTAGGATCTTACCGACAACTTAAGTTTAAGTTGTCTATGTCAGGGTAGTGATCAAAGTAAAAGGGGGATAAGACTTATGCGCTGGGCATTGATTTTGGGATCATCTGGAGACATTGGAACTCAGACTGCGATGGATCTGGCAGAAAAAGGTTGGTCGTTATATCTGCACTACTATAAAGGACAAAAAAAGGCCAGTGAATTACAGCAACAGTTACACCACGATCATCCGAAACAAGATTTTTTATTAATTCAAGCCGATTTAACGCTGATCGATAGTGTAGAAACTATCAGCCAACAGTTATTTGCATTAGATGCGGTGATATTTGCGCAAGGAACAACAGATTATGGATTGTTTGTTAAAGCTGATCCAGCAGCATTATCTAAGATGTTAAAAATGCAAGTTGAAGTTCCACTACATTTAGTTCAGTGTTTGCAAGATAAATTAGCGATGTCAGGAAATGGACGCATCGTTTTTGTGGGATCCGTTTATGGCGGTTCTGGTAGTGCAATGGAAGTGGGGTACAGCACAGTTAAAGGAGCCTTGAGTGCTTTTGTGGCAGCATACAGCCAAGAAGTTGCTTCTTTGGGGATCACCGCTAATGTAGTTGCTCCTGGTGCAGTTTCAACTAAAATGAATTTAACTTTTACACCACAAGAACGTCAGGAGGTAAGCTCACAGATCCCGGCTGGATATTTTGCCAAACCTAGTGAGATCAGTTATTGGATCTGTTCCATGTTAGATCAACAGGCTAGTTATTTAACGGGGCAAACGATCTATGTGACTGGTGGTTGGTTAAAATAATGATTTCTTAATGAAATAAAATAAAATCATATGATATACTAGTACTGTTAAAAGTGTCTAAATATGCAAAGATATGGAGTAATAAAAGTGAGTGAAATCGGACAAACATTAAAAAATGCACGGGTCGATAAGGGCTTGACCTTAGACGATCTACAACAAACAACTAAAATCCAAAAACGTTATTTGATTGCGATCGAAGAAGAAAATTTTGACGCACTTCCAGGTGACTTTTACGTTAAAGCCTTTATTCGAGAGTACGCAGAAACAGTTGATCTTGATGCAGACGAATTGCTTGCTTCGATCGATAGCGAATTAGACCAACCCAAAGAAGAACCAACGGAAACAAGTGAGACCGTTTCACGGATGAATTTGCGTGAAAAAAATAAAGAAACTGAGATGACAAGTGGACAAAAGTTCCTCAATTATTTACCCACGATCGTGATCGTAGTAGTTGTTGTAGCAATTATTGGGACCGTTTTTGGGGTTTCTTATAATAATAAACGCCAAGCACAAAAATCTGTTGATAATGATGTTGAAGTTTCTTCTGACGCCTCTAGTAGCCAAAAATCGTCTGAGCAAAGTTCACAGAAAACAACTAAAAAGAAAGCTGATTCAAAACAGACTTCTAAGAAAAAGAAATCTAAGTCAAGCTTAAGCTTAACTCAAAATTCAGGTTCAAACTTTACTTATGACTTAAAAAATGCACCTAAGACAAATAAGGTTTCCATGAAAGTTTCTGGCGGAGACGCTTGGAATGCGATCTCGATCGATGGTAGTCAGTCTTGGCAGGGAACATTAGGTGATGGAGAAAATCATTCAGTAGATGTTCCTAAGGGTGCATCAAGTGTTTCGATCCAGTTGGGTAATTCCAAAGCAACGTCGATCAAAGTCAACGGTAAAAAGTTCAACTTTTTGAAAGATAATTCTGACTTAACTGTCCGGACGATCACAATTCAGCTCAAGAATGATTCAGACAGTTCAGATTCTGGTGAGGGACAGACTAGCCAGGATCAAACTGATCAAGGTAATGATACGACTCAAGATCAAGGTCAACAAAGTACACAACAAGGTACATCAACTAGCCAGAATAACCAAAATACCGCTAATACAACGACCACTAATAGTGGTGTTAATCAATAACTAAGGAGTGAAATATTTATGAACCTTCCTAATAAATTAACGGTCATTCGGATTATTCTGATCCCCGTTTTTATTTTAATTTTAGCTTTACCTATAGACTGGGGGACAGTCACTGCTGCCGGCACGACGATCCCAGTGACAGAATTAGTCGCAGCGATTATTTTTGCAGTTGCCTCATTAACCGATTTGGCAGATGGTAAAATTGCACGTAAAAATCATTTAGTGACAAATTTTGGGAAATTTGCTGACCCGTTAGCCGATAAGATGCTCGTGATGACAGCTTTTATTTTTCTAGTTTCTTTAGATAAAGCACCAGCTTGGGTCGTAGCTATTATTGTTTGCCGTGAGTTGGCAGTGACAGGGTTACGTTTGATCGTGGTTGAAAATAACGGTGAAGTTATGGCTGCTGCGATGCCTGGTAAAATCAAGACTACTTCACAGATGTTTTCTATTATTTTCTTATTCCTAAACAACGTCTTTTTTGCCAATATCAATATCCCGCTTGGTGAGATCTTATTGTACATCTGTCTTTTCTTCACGATTTACTCTGGGATCGAGTATTTCTATAATGCACGTGATGTCTTTTCAGATTCATTCGGCAATTAAAATAAATTAAGTTTTAAGGACCACAACCTTGACTGATTTGATGAGCGACTATTTTCGTCGCTAATATCTTAAATCTAGTCATAGCAGGTTGAGCGGTCCTTTTTTTATGGTTCTTTTAGTTGGTCTTACTCTAGTGTTATCATAGACTTTAAACAAAATGAAAATTCATAATAACTTTTTGATCAAAATGCGCTTATTTTGCGTAATACTAATTGGAGGTATCAAGATGCATGCAGAAGTAATTGCTGTTGGCACTGAAATGCTACTTGGAGAAATTACTGATACAAATTCTCAGGTTATCAGTGAAGGTTTGGCAGATTTAGGTATCAATGTTTTTTATCATAGTTTAGTAGGGGACAACGAGTCGCGAATGACCGAAGTGATCCGGTTAGCAGCATCACGTAGCGATTTAGTGGTTATTTCTGGTGGCTTGGGCCCCACTCCTGATGACTTGACAAAACAAGTAGTTGCTCGTTACTTAGGGCGTGACCTGGTCGTTGATGAAAAAGCGATGACGAAGATAAAAGGTTTCTTTGCCAAACGTAAGCGTGAGATGACACCAAATAATAAGATGCAAGCGATGTATATTGATGGTGCCGTATCGTTGCAAAATGAAGTGGGACTGGCAGTCGGTAATTATTATCATGATGAATTGGGAACGGATTTCTTATTGCTGCCTGGTCCCCCGCATGAAATGAAGTCAATGTTTGAAAAGAGTGCAAAACCATTATTAGCACAACAATATAAAGGACAGCAAGTGCTAAATTCACGCTTATTACGCTTCTTTGGGATCGGAGAATCCAACTTAGTCACAAAACTGTCAGATTTGATCGCAAAACAAAAAAATCCGACGATTGCTCCGTATGCTAAAGAAAATGAAGTTACCTTGCGTTTAACGGCTTCAGGTTCATCTGATGCAGATGACCAGAAACTGCTGGATGAACTAGAAGCAAAAATTCAAAAACGTGTTGGACAATACTTATATGGTCATGGAGAAAATAATAGTTTACCGTCTGTTGTAGTGAATAAATTAAGAAAGCGTGGCTTGACATTGTCAGCATCAGAAAGTTTAACAGGTGGTAGTTTTCAAGCAGCAATAACCGCGATCCCTGGAGCATCCAATGTTTTTCCCGGAGGTTTTGTCACTTATGCTGCTGAAAAAAAAGAGCAACTATTACACATTGATCCTAAGCTGATTGAACAATATGGAGTTGTCAGTGAAGAAACTGCTATCGCCATGGCCGAACAGACACGTCAGATCATCAAGACAGATTATGCTGTTTCTTTCACTGGAGCTGCAGGTCCTGACCCATTAGAAGGACAACCAGCTGGGACTGTCTGGATCGGATTAGCAGGTAAAGACATACCGACACGGGCTAAACTGTATCATTTTTCATATGACCGCCAAAGAGTGCGAAGTAGTGCTGTTATGACGGGTTTTGGATTGTTAAATCGTGTTTTAGGTTAATATTTTTTCAAACATTCGTTCGATTTTTCTTGCGTTTTGCAGCGAAAATCAGTATGATAAGTGTACGATAATAATCGAAAATTGCTGAAATATGCAATAAGGAGGAACTTGATTGTGGCTGATGAAAGACAAGCAGCATTAGATGCTGCGTTAAAAAAAATTGAAAAAAACTTCGGTAAAGGTTCAATTATGCGAATGGGTGATAAAGCTGATACTCAGATCTCAACTATTCCAAGTGGTTCATTAGCTTTAGATGAAGCTTTAGGGGTGGGTGGCTACCCACGTGGACGGATCGTTGAGATCTATGGCCCAGAAAGTTCTGGTAAAACCACAGTCGCTTTACATGCTGTTGCAGAAGTGCAAGCTCAAGGTGGAACAGCTGCTTATATTGACGCAGAAAATGCCTTGGATCCCGTTTATGCTAGTGCTTTAGGTGTAAATATCGATGATCTCTTGCTGTCACAACCTGATACAGGTGAGCAAGGTTTGGAAATTGCTGATGCCTTGGTTTCTTCAGGGGCAGTCGATATCGTGGTTGTCGATTCAGTTGCTGCTTTGGTACCCCGGGCTGAAATCGAAGGTGAAATGGGCGATGCGCATGTTGGTTTGCAAGCTCGCTTAATGTCACAGGCTTTGAGAAAACTTTCAGGAACGATCAATAAGACGAAAACAATTGCTTTATTTATCAACCAGATCCGTGAAAAAGTCGGAGTGATGTTCGGTAATCCAGAAACTACTCCTGGTGGACGCGCGTTGAAGTTTTATTCAACGATCCGTTTGGAAATTAGGCGTGCTGAACAAATTAAGGACGGTTCTGATATCGTGGGAAACCGTGTCCGGATCAAAGTCGTTAAGAATAAGGTCGCTCCACCATTCAGAAAAGCAGAAGTTGATATTATGTATGGTGAAGGGATCTCCAAGACAGGTGAATTGATCGATATGGCGGTTGAAAAAGATATCGTGCATAAGAGTGGTTCTTGGTTCTCATACGGCGAAGAACGTATCGGTCAGGGACGTGAAAACGCCAAGAAATATATGTCTGATCATACTGAAATGATGAATGAGGTTACTACTAAAGTGCGTCAGGCATATGGTATAGCTGACGAAAATAGTGATGGAAATAAGTCGGAAAATAAAAAGGATAAAAAAGACCAGCTTGATTTGGATTTGAAAAATGAGTCTAAAGATAGCAAGGACAAAGCCAAAAAACCAGCTAAAAAATAAATTTTGACTGAGTTAAAATAAAAAATATCAATTACGTGAGAGTAAGACAAAAGATGCTTTGAAGCCGATTTGTAACGATGATTGCGTTATTTTGGGTCGTAGCAAAGCGAAGAACCAGAATAACCCAATCGTCCTTACAGTAAGGCTTCAATCTTTTGGAACACGTTTAAGGGCCGTTGATTTAACCCATTTAATGGGATTAGATCGACGGCCCTTTTAGTATCGCATAGCTAGTTTTGTCCCCGCCCCTTGATAGTTTGTAAAACACAAGTGTAATTGGTATTTTTTTATCTCTCGAATTTAGTGGGTTTATAAAAATCCGAATCAAAACTACTGAAAAGTGATTCATTTATCAGCTAAACGACTGAGTTAACCTCAGATAAAATTTTTGACGCTCCGATAGTTATTGACAGAGGTAGTCTGTAAACATTAGAATAGTAATGTGTGCATGAGTACTAAGCATCTTATTGACGCAATTGTTGAATTTTAAATAAATAAAATTTAACGATGCGGAGGTGCAATTTGATTAACATATTTATTATCCTCGTCATCGCTATTTTGGCTTTGTTGATAGGTTTCGCTGGTGGTTTCTCTTACCGTAAAAATTCTTACAAGAAATCACTTGATAGTGCGACACAGACGGCTGACGGGATTCTTGCTAACGCAAAAAAAGAAGCGGAAGCCCTCAAGAAAGAAACTCTTATTGAAGCAAAAGAGGAAAGCCATAAGTATCGCAGCGAAATAGAAAATGAGCTCAAGGACAGACGCTCTGAAGTTCAAAAGCAGGAAAACCGGATGCTCGCGCGTGAAGAAAATTTGGATCGAAAGGATTCGAATTTAGAGAAACGTGAACATGTGCTTGAACAAAAAGAAAATCAGTTAGATTCTATACAGAGTGACCTTGACAAAAAGCATCAAGAAGTCTCATCACTGATCACACAGCAACAAGATAAACTTGAAGAAGTTGCTGCTTTGACTAAAGATCAAGCTAAGGAATTGATTTTAGACCAAACTAAATCAAGTTTGGATCATGAAATGGCAGTGATGATCAAAGATAGCGAGGAACAGGCTAAAGTAAGTGCTGATAAAACAGCAAAAGTATTGATTGCGGAAGCAATTCAACGTAGTGCAGCCGACACAGTTTCGGAAACAACTGTTTCGGTGGTAAATTTACCTAACGATGAAATGAAAGGTCGGATCATTGGACGTGAAGGGCGTAATATCCGTACACTTGAAACTTTAACTGGAATTGATCTGATCATTGATGATACTCCAGAAGCAGTTGTTTTGAGTGGCTTTGATCCAATCCGACGTGAAATCGCTAAAATCGCTTTAGAAAAACTGATTCAGGATGGACGGATCCATCCAGCACGGATCGAAGAGATGGTTGAAAAAGCCACTAAAGAGATGGACTCGAAGGTACGTGAAACCGGTGAAGAGGCAATTTTTGACTTAGGTTTACACTCGATGCATCCTGATTTGATCAAAATCGTGGGTCGATTAAGTTACCGCACAAGTTATGGTCAAAATGTTTTGGATCATTCAATTGAGGTTGCTAAATTAGCTGGTGTCATGGCTAGTGAGTTAGGTGAAGATGTTACTCTTGCTAAACGTGCTGGTTTATTACATGATATTGGTAAAGCCGTCGACCATGAAGTTGAAGGTTCTCACGTTGAGATCGGGGTCGAGTTGGCGAAGAAGTATAACGAAAGCAAGGCTGTCGTGAATACCATTGCTTCTCACCACGGTGACGTAGAAGCTGGTTCGGTCATTGCGGTACTTGTTGCTGCGGCTGATGCAGTTTCTGCTGCTCGTCCAGGTGCACGGAGTGAATCATTAGAAAACTATATCCATCGTTTGGAAAAACTCGAATCGATCTCAAATAACTTTGAGGGAGTCAAGAAGAGTTATGCCATTCAAGCCGGACGTGAGGTTCGTGTCATAGTTAAGCCTGATAAGATCAATGATGCCAAAACAACGATCTTGGCACGGGATATTAAAAATCAGATCGAATCTGAAATGGAATATCCGGGTCATATCAAGGTCACAGTAATTCGTGAAACGCGTGCGATCGAATACGCTAAATAAAGCACTAAAAGCTGAAAGTAAACCGAAGATCGGTACTTTCGGCTTTTTTAGTTCTCAAAGCAAATCATAGATTTTAATTAATTTAATTTGAAGTAGATCGTAGCGGTGAGTATGTGTGCACATTTGACTGTAAAAATGGTAAAATTAACTTTAACTGAATTGTGAAGAAAACAAAAAGAGGAGACAAATAATGCGGATCTTATTTATCGGCGATGTGATGGGTGAACCAGGACAAGATATGTTTGTAGAAACAGTCCCTGTTTTAAAGCGGAGCTTACACCCACAATTAACGATCGCCAATGGCGAAAATGCCACACGTGGGCGCGGTATCAATGAAACGGTATATAAAAAATTACTGAAAGCTGGGGCCGACGTGATCACCATGGGAAACCATACTTGGGACAACCGGGAGATCCAAGATTTTATTTCCTCTACCAAGAAATTGATCCGACCGGCAAATTTTTCTGCTGGTCAGGTCCCCGGAATGGGTCATACGATAGTTAATGTTAATGGGGTCAAGGTTGGCGTCTTAAACATTCAAGGTCGTGTTTTTATGAATCCTTCCGATGATCCATTTGCTGTGGCTGAAGACTTGATCTCAAAATTAGAAAAAGAAGTTAATGTGATCTTTGTTGATTTTCATGGGGAAGCAACCAGTGAAAAAGAAGCATTTGCTTGGAACTTCGACGGGCGAGTTTCCGCTGTAGTAGGGACCCATACGCATGTTCAAACAAATGATGCACGAATTTTACCTGGTGGAACTGCTTTTCTGTCCGATGTTGGTTTTACTGGGCCATATAACGGGATCTTAGGTATGAGACGTAATAGTGTGATCAGTCGTTTTAAAAATCAGATGCCGACTCGTTTTGAAGTTGAAACAGACGGGCAACAAGCATTAGGTGCAGTCGTGATAGATGTAGACGATAAAACTGGTCGTGCTAAAAAGATCAAAAATATCCGGGTAGATCCAGATCATCCATACATGGAATAAAATAAGAAGGAGGAACTGTTAATGCCACAAAAAACCAAAAAAACACCAATGATGGAACAGTATATGAAGGTCAAAGAGCAGTATCCTGATGCCTTCTTATTTTATCGGTTAGGTGATTTCTATGAGATGTTTTATGATGACGCTGTTAAGGGCTCACAAATCTTAGAACTGACACTGACTTCACGGAACCGGAATGCCAGTGACCCGATCCCGATGTGTGGTGTGCCCCACCATGCAGCACAAAATTATATTGATATTTTAGTTGATCAAGGCTATAAGGTTGCCATCTGTGAGCAAATGGAAGATCCCAAGTTAGCTAAAGATATGGTCAAACGCGAAGTGATCCAATTGGTTACTCCAGGGACTTTGATCGATGATAAGGCTGGCGAAGCCAAAGAAAATAATTATTTAACGGCTGTCCATGAAAAAGACGGTAAATTCGGCTTTGCTTATACTGACTTGTCAACGGGTGAATTGAAAACTGCCAAACTTGATAGTGTTGATTCTTTGATCAATGAAATGCTAAGTCTGCGCACTAAAGAAGTGGTAGTCGATCAAACTGTCACAAAACAAACACTCGCAGCTTTTGCTAACTTGAAGATCTTGTTGTCACATCAAGATGAGATCGAGGATAAATCAGAGGTGGCCTATGCGACTCAAGATCTGACCGATGAATTAGAGTTAAGTGTCGTGCGTCATTTAGTATCATACTTAGAAGTGACACAAAAAAGAGCCTTGGCACATATTCAAAAAGCTATTCATTACGAACCAACACAATATTTGAAATTAGAACATCGAGTCAAACGAAACTTAGAATTATTAGAGAATTCGCGGACACATAAAAAGTCGGGTACACTTTTATGGTTGTTAGATAAAACAAAAACTGCGATGGGTGGTCGGCTATTAAAACAGTGGATCGATCGTCCCTTATTAAATAAAGATAGTATTTTGGAACGTCAAAATATTGTCCAAGTTTTGTTGGACAATTATTTTGAAAGATCTAGTTTACAAGAGGAATTATCACAGGTCTATGACCTAGAACGTTTGGCAGGACGAGTTGCATTTGGTAACGTTAATGGACGTGACTTGATCCAGCTCATGACTTCTTTGCAGCATGTTCCACAAATCAAATATATTTTGGAACAGTTAAATGATGGTCAGTTAGATAATCTTTTAAGCCAGTTAGACCCAGTGGAAGAAGTTGCTGACCTGATCGAAACTGCGATCGTGGATGAGCCGCCGATTTCAGTTACAGACGGTAATTTAATACGTGAAGGGTATAATTTACAACTTGATGAATATAACGATGCTTTAAATAATGGTCAAAAGTGGTTGGCCGAATTGGAAGCCAAAGAACGACAAGAAACAGGTATCAATAACTTAAAAATTGGTTACAATAAGGTATTTGGTTATTATATCGAAGTTTCCAAGGGAAACATTCCAAAGCTACCAGAGGGCCGTTATCAGCGTAAACAGACTTTGGTCAATGCCGAACGTTTTATTACGCCTGAGTTGAAAGAAAAAGAAGCCATGATCTTAGGGGCGCAAAGTAAAGCAGCTGATTTAGAGTACCAGTTGTTTATTGACATTCGTGAGCAAATCAAAGATCGTATTCAACGTTTGCAACAATTAGCGGGTGCTGTCGCTAAGTTGGATGTTTTACAAAGCTTTGCTGTCGTTAGTGAAGATGGACATTTTGTGCGCCCGGAATTTGTTAGTGGCCATGATATTAAGATCACCCAAGGCTGGCATCCAGTGGTTCAAAAAGTGATGGGTAAACAAAGTTACGTTCCTAATGATATTTCGATGCCTGATGAGTTGACTATCTTATTGATCACAGGACCAAATATGTCTGGTAAAAGTACGTATATGCGTCAACTAGCTTTAACCGTTATTATGGCGCAGCTGGGTTGTTTTGTTCCAGCACAAAGTGCAAAGATGCCGTTATTTGACCAAATATTTACGCGAATTGGTGCGGCCGATGATTTGATCTCTGGTGAATCGACTTTCATGGTTGAAATGATGGAGGCAAATGAAGCATTAAAAAATGCAACGCCCAATAGTTTATTGTTATTTGATGAGATCGGCCGGGGGACGGCAACTTATGATGGTATGGCATTGGCACAAGCCATCATTGAATATGTACATGATAAAGTACAAGCAAAAACATTATTTTCAACTCATTACCACGAATTAACTGCTTTAGAAAATGAATTGACTAATTTAAAGAATATTCACGTTGGAGCAGTTGAAAAA
>DXAP01000149.1 GCA_019116985.1 Candidatus Ligilactobacillus excrementavium
GCACAGCCTTCTGCCAGGCGAAACTCATTTAAAAACAGAGAGCGGAGCGCGGCGTTTAGAAGGTGAGCACTAATTGACTAGTCGGATATGATGCGTTTTTTGCATTAGAGCCGGCTAGTTAGTTAGGCACAACCTTCTGCCAAGCAAAGCTCATTTAAGGGCCGTCGATTTACCTCATTTAATGGGATAGATCGACGGCCCTTTTAGTATCGCACAGCCAGTTTTGTCCTAGCCCCCTTTTTGTTCTTTCTCAGGAAAGTAATTCAAATTTATGATCATCTCTAAAACATATGTTTGCTATTTAACAAATAAAGTTACATAATAAACTTGTCAAATCAGCGGAAGGAGGAAATATTTTGAAACAAACTTCTATCTTTGATCAAAATGAAAATAACAATGCCCCTTTAGCATACCGAGTCAGGCCACAAAATCTAACTGAATTTGTTGGACAAAAACATTTACTTGGCCAGGGAAAAGTTTTACGAGAACTGATCGACAATGACCAACTGTCTTCCATGATATTCTGGGGACCACCAGGTGTTGGTAAAACTACTTTGGCGCGGATCATCGCTGCCCAAACACAGGCCAGATTCTTGACCTTTAGTGCAGTCACGACCAGTATCAAGGAAATCAAATCGATCATGCAAGATGCTGAAGCAGCGCGCGAAATGGGTGAAAAGACGATTGTTTTTGTTGATGAGATCCATCGCTTTAATAAAGCGCAACAAGACGCCTTTTTACCTTACGTTGAAAAAGGCAGTATCATTTTGGTCGGTGCCACGACGGAGAATCCATCTTTTGAATTAAACTCTGCCCTACTTTCTCGCTGTAAAGTTTTCGTCCTAAAAGAACTACAATTAGATGAATTAGTAGAACTTTTAAAACATGCACTGAATTCTTCGCAGGGATTTCCCGATTTGTCGATCGACATTTCCGATGACACTTTAAAAGAAATAGCTGCTTTTGCTAACGGTGATGGCCGTAATGCCTTAAATACGCTCGAAATGGCAGTCCTCAATGGTCAACGTAACGGCAAAAATGTCACGATCGACCATGATACTTTGCACCAATTATTAGGAAAAAAATCACTTCGTTATGATAAAAAAGGTGAGGAACACTACAATATTATTTCAGCTTTACACAAATCCATGCGTAATAGTGATGTTGATGCTGCAGTTTATTGGGTCTCACGGATGATCGATGGTGGTGAAGATCCACTTTATATTGCTCGTCGTTTAGTCCGTTTTGCCAGTGAAGATATTGGACTTGCAGACACTAACGCCTTAAATGTCGCCGTTAACGTATTTCAGGCCTGCCAGTTTATCGGACTACCTGAATGTGACGTTCACCTGACAGAAGCCGTAATTTACCTAGCACTCGCGCCCAAATCTAACGCTAGTTATAAGGCTCGTGTGATGGCTAAAAAAGATGTCAGATCATACGGTAATCTACCGGTCCCTTTGCAGATCAGAAATGCCCCAACTAAATTAATGGATGATCTAGGATATGGAGAAAACTATCAGTACGCTCACCAAAGTCCAGATAAGCTGACTGCAATGGAAACAATACCGCCAGAGATCAAGGGGCATGTATACTATAAACCGACTGAGCAAGGAAAAGAAACACGTTTTAAACAGAGGCTCGACTATATCAAACAGTGGCATGAAAAACACGATGATCATTAAAACAGAGAAAAATAAAAAGATGTTTTGAAGTCGAACGATATTTGCGTTATTTTGGGTCGTATCAAAGAAAAAAAGCAGTATAAGGATCATTGTTATAGTAAGGGTTTAATCTTTTGGAACACGTTTAAGGCCGTCGATCTAATCTCTTAATTGGTTAGATCGACGGCCTTTTTAGGATCGCACAGCTAGTTATGTCTCAGACACCCTATGTTCCTAATTTTTAGTTGCGTTTTTAAAACCAGCACTTTTGACTGATCTATTTTGTGATCATTTAGTGTTAGTTATCTGTTCTATTTTTAATGATGATCTTTATTACCCACACGACTCAATGTGACCTGACTTACGCTCGTTAATCGATCATCATTATGAATTTCTACTTGCCAGGTTTGAAGATTAAAACCGACATGTAATGGTGTAGCTTTCGCGACCAAAGTTCCGTGCTTAACGGCTTGTAAATGATGTGTCGTTAAATCAACACCCACGACCGTCGAACCTTCGGGAACATTTTGTGCACCCGCCAAACTAGCCGCCGTTTCTGCCAAGACAGCGTTTATCCCTCCGTGTACAATTCCATGAGGCTGTTTTATCTCATCAGAGACTTTAAGTGATATAATGGATGCGTTAGATGAGAGAGAAACTACTTTGATCCCTAAAGTATTTACTAGATCTGACATAAAATATTACCAACTTTCGAAAGGATTGAATTTAATGACATCTGTAAATTGGGAAAAAATCAAGGATTACGAGGAAATAATTTTTGAGAGAGCTGACAAAATTGCAAAAATTACAATGAATCGGCCGGAAAAACGTAATGCCTTCACCCCAACTACTGTTGAAGAAATGATCGATGCCTTTACTATCTGTCGTGATGATAGCACAATCGGCGTCATAATTCTAACCGGAGCTGGCGACCTCGCCTTTTCTTCTGGCGGTGACCAAGGAGTACGTGGTAACGGCGGTTATGTCGGCAAAGACAAAGTTGCTCGTTTGAACGTCTTAGACTTGCAACATTTGATCCGTATTATCCCTAAGCCGGTAATTGCAATGGTCAAAGGATGGTCTGTTGGTGGTGGTAACATTTTACAACTCGTTTGTGATTTGACCATCGCTGCTGATAATGCAAAATTTGGCCAAACTGGTCCTAAAGTCGGCAGTTTTGACGCTGGCTACGGTTCGGGTTACCTAGCACGTGTGATCGGACATAAGCGTGCCAAAGAAGTTTGGTTCTTGAACCACTTCTACTCTGCAAAAGAAGCTTACGAAATGAACTGGATCAATAAAGTTGTACCCTTGGCTGACGTTGAATCTGTCACACTTGACTGGTGTTATGAGATCCTTGAAAAGTCACCAACAGCATTACGTTTCATCAAAGCTGCAATGAATGCTGACACTGATGGCTTGGCTGGGATCCAACAACTAGGTGGCGATGCTACGATGTTGTTTTACCAAACAGATGAAGGTAAAGAAGGACGCAACGCCTTCAACGAAAAACGTAAGCCTGACTTTGACAAGTATCCTAAGTTTCCATAAAAGGGTATAAAGATGGACAATTGGATTAAAAAACAAGCCGCTCTAGCTGGGACTAGAACGGCGATCACAGATGGAGAAAAATCACTAACGTTTGCACAACTTGCCAAGAAATCTGATCAGTTGGCAAATAAACTAAATGATTTATCCGCTTTAAATAATCAACGAGTCGCAATTTTAACTAATAATTCAATGGCTGGCTATTTAATCGCAATGGCCGTCTTAAATTCTGGACACACGATCATCTGGTTAAATCGTCGTTTGTCTGCAACTGAATTAAATTATCAGTTAGCTGACAGCCAAGTCGATGTGTGCCTGTATGAAGACCAACTTAATGTCAGCGAATTAAAATGTCGAACTATCTCATTTAGTGAGATCAATTCTGCATCTGAAAAAGCTTTACCCAAACACCTTGAGTTTGATTTGGAAACTCCGGCAAGTGTGATGTATACTTCTGGGACAACTGGTCGACCTAAAGGTGTGATCCAAACTTTTGGCAATCACTTTAACTCGGCGATGGCCTCTGCTTTGAATTTAGGTGTAACGTCAGCTGACGAATGGGTCTGTACAGTCCCGATCTTTCATATCAGCGGTTTTTCTATCATGATGCGCGGATTGATCTACGGTATGACCGTACGCTTAGTTAGCAACTTTGATGAAGAAGAGATCCATCAGATCTTAGTCAAAGAACCGATCACGATGATCTCAGTCGTGCCTTATATGCTGAAAAAGTTGTTAGCTATCAAACAACAAACCGGTGATACTTATAATGAAAAGTTCCGTGGAATGTTATTGGGGGGCGGACCAATCGACCAAGAAACTTTGCAGCAATGTGAAAAAATGCAGTTACCTGTAGTCCAGTCATATGGGATGACAGAAACCTGTTCACAGATCGTGGCACTGTCATTTTCAGATGCCCAAGGTCATATTGGATCGTCCGGTAAACCACTCTTTTTGACACAACTACGTTTAGATGACAAAACAAGCGAGATCCAACTAAAAACGCCTGCTTTATCTCCAGGTTATTTGGGTCAACCAGAAAAGTACGCAACTAAGATCACGGCCGATGGCTGGTTTAAAACTGGTGATGTGGGTCGTTTGGACGATGAAGGCTTTCTTTATGTCGATGGCCGCAGCGATGATATGATCATTTCTGGAGGGGAAAATATTTTTCCCGATGAAGTTCAAGCAGCTTATGCTCAATGCCCATTTGTATCAGATATTGCCGTGGTCGGTGTAGCTGATGATAAATGGCAGCAAAAACCAGTTGCTTTTGTAATCCCAAATGAGCAAACATTGCTAGCCAAAGACTTGAGTGATTATGGTCGTCAACGATTAGCACATTACAAGGTTCCTAAAAACTTCTATTTGATCAATGAATTCCCACATAACGCCAGTGGTAAACTACAACGTTTTAAACTACGGGAAATGTTAGATAAAAATGAAGTAAATGAACTACAATAAATTAAGCGTGAAGCCACACAAGTACATTACTTTGCAAGTTTTATCGACAGTTGTAAAATAAACTTGAGATGTAATTGATTTGTTAGGCTGCGCGTTATCCTTGATCGGGGCGGGGCAAGTCAAAACTTGTTCCGCCCTTCTTATTTACATCAGGAAACACAAGCCCAAATTTTTCGCTTAAAACTGCGGTTCAATACAAAGTTTCTCAGCACCCAAGTTCTGATCGTTTTTTTGTCTTGTTATTAAAGGAGATGTTTTTATGCCCGAAAAAATGAATGCTGTTGGCTTTTACCAACATTTGCCAATTGATGATCCAGAAAGCTTAGTAGATGTTACTCTAACTCGCCCCACTCCTAGCGGACACGATATTTTGGTTCAAATTTCCGCTATTTCTGTGAACCCTGTCGACATCGCTACACGAAAAAATGGTGAAGATGTAACTAAAAAACCACGCATTTTAGGTTTTGACGCTGTTGGTACTGTAGTTAAGATCGGTCCAGATGTCTCCTTGTTTAACATTGGTGACCGAGTTTATTATGCCGGTTCATTCAACCGCCCTGGCAGCTATAGTGATTTTGAATTAGTTGATGAACGAATCGTCGCTTTAGCCCCTGACAAACTTGACGATGCACACGCAGCTGCCATGCCGCTAACCTCTTTAACAGCTTTCGAAGCCATGTTTGAACAACTTGGGATCGATCCAAGAGACCTTGAGGTAAATCATAAAAAAACTATTTTGATCATCAATGGTGCGGGCGGAGTCGGATCGATCGCAACTCAACTTGCCCATTATGCTGGACTACATGTGATTGCCAGCGCTTCACGACCAGAAACTAAAGAATGGGCCTTACAGCATGGTGCAAACGAAGTTGTTGATCATCACCAAAATCTGATACATGAAGTCCACAATTTAGGTTATCAAAATGTTGACTATATCTTGGAACTCAATAATTTGGATAACCACTGGGATGAAATGGTTGAATTGATCGCGCCAAATGGTAAGATGTCTTCTATTACCAGTAATCAAAAACCGTTGAACTTAACCGCACTTAAACGCAAACGGGTTACATTTGCTTGGGAATGGATGTTTACCAAGGCTTTTTACCAAACGGATGACTTAAGTAGCCAACATGAGATCTTGCAGCGTGTTGCTGTTTTGCTCGATAGTGGTGTTTTACGCAGCACCCTTAACCAAACAATTTCTGGTATCAATGCCGCTAACCTTAAAAAAGCTCACAAAATGATCGAAGAAGGACACACGATAGGCAAAATCGTGTTAACGAAATAAATAACATTTACAAATAAAAACGAGAGTGCGACAAAAGATGCTTTGAAGCATCTTTTGTCGCACTCTCGTTTTTATTATCCAAATTTAGCCGCAATTTTTGCAGTTCGATATGCCAACAAAGTCGTAGTCAGTGCCCCTATGCCACCTGGGACTGGTGTTAATGCTTGTACTTTGTTAGCCACTTCTGGTGCCACATCACCTACAAGCTTACCTTCTTGGTCATAATTTGTGCCAACATCGATCACCACTGCCTTATCATTGACCATTTCAGCTGTCAACAAAGCAGGCTTGCCGACTGCCATAATGACAATGTCTGACACACGAGTAAACTGCCCCACGTTTGGTGTTTGACTGTCACAAACTGTCAACGTCGCATCTTGTGTTAACAACAAGTTAGCTAAAGGCCGTCCAACTGTCAAACTATCACCAACTAAAGTAACATGCTTGCCACTTAAGTTAATATCATAAAAATCAAGTAGTTCCATCACAGCCGCAGCTGTTAGAGGGACTAAGTCATCTTTGCGTGGTGACAACGATCGCCCTAAATTTGTCCGAGTAACACCATCGACATCTTTATTGGGCTCCAATAGATCTTGCACATCAGTTAACGCTAAACTATTCGGCAATGGTTCTAATAACAAAACTGCATTGATCTTATCATCAGCATTTAATTTCTCGATTTGGCCTTTAAACTCATTCATAGTGATCTGCTCATCAAAAATTACTGGTTTAACATTGATCCCCACTCGTTTTAATAATTTACTGGCACTTCTTTGATAACCTTTAGCGGCTGGATCAACACCAACTCTGACCAAAGCTATTGCTGGGGGAACTGAGAGTGAATCCACTAATTCTATAGTTTTTTGCAATAATTCGGCCGCTACAGGCTTGCCTTTGAGTAATTGGCTCACGCTTTTTCACCTCTAGCCGCCTTTTGCATTGCTGGATACAAGCTAGCACTGATCTTTAAGCCTTCTTCCAAAACATCATCCGTTGTTTTATTTAGGCTAGCAGCTTGATCTTTATCTTTCATCATACGAGTATTCTCGTAAACATTTAAGACCGAAGCCTTTAAAGCAGCTTCAGCTAATGCTGTTCCGCTCCCAATATCGCTTAATAATGATTTAGAAGAATATTTTTTCATTTCATCTAATTGATGTAAGATCTTAGTTGCTGTCTGAGCAATTTTTAAAGGCGGCTGAGCTGCAACTATCAACCCATGAAGCATTTCAGCTGCCCGCTTAGTCTTTTGCTCTTCGGTTTCCTTAGGCATCTTCAAAGCCACAGTAAATGTTTCAAACGCATTTTCATCTTCTTGGATCAAAGAAATCATCTTTGTCCGGCTGACTGTCATTTCAGCAATTAACTCAGTCAAACGTGATTCGTCCAGTTTTTCCTGACGAATGTGTCCGACCATTTCACCTAATGCACTACTTAACGCACCTACTAAGGCTGCCGTAGAACCTCCACCCGGTGTTGGTGCTGCTGAAGCTAAGTCAGCAGTAAATTCTTCGATTGTTTGTGACATTATTTTCGCTCCTCTATAGTTGAACTTAGCCAAACTAAGCTGAATTTACATTTTTTCTAATTAAGGCTGGGACAAAACTAGCTGTCCAATCCTAAAAGAACCGTCGATTTAACCCATTTAATGGGATAATGAGATAGATTGATGGCCCTTAAACGCGTTCCAAAAGATTGAAGCATTGCTGTAAGGACGATTGGGTTATTCTTCTGGTTCTTCGCTTTGCTACGACCCAAAATAACCCAATCGTCCTTACAAATCGACTTCAAAACATCTTTTGTCACACTCTCAAGAATTAAAAACCATGGCACCAAAGATCCGCTAGTTCATTAGTTCTTATTTCCCATAAAAATTTTCCCGTGCCGTTATTAGTTGAGTGTTGTGAGACAGGCGTTGCCGCTTACTTCTTATCTGTCTTCTTTCACCCACTTTTATATTATCGCTAACTTTGACTAAATTTTCAAAGTCAATGCGTTGATCGCCACTATGATCGTACTCAACGACATCAAAACTGCTCCGGCCATTGGGCTTAATACAAAACCGATCGGTGCCAATACTCCGGCTGCTAGCGGCAGTGCGATAATGTTGTATCCCGCTCCCCACCATAAGTTTTGTGTCATCTTGTGGGTCGTTTTGCGTGCTAATTCAAGAAACTTAATAATATCATGCGGATCGCTTTTCACCAAAACTAAGTCAGCTGACTCAATGGCAACATCAGTGCCGCTACCGATCGCAACCCCAATATCTGCCCGCGCCAAACTTGGTGCATCATTAACTCCATCGCCGATCATCATTACTTTTCCTTGTTTTTGATATTGCTGAACGACCTTTTCTTTATCCGCTGGCAATAATTCAGCCTGAAAATCAGTTAGTCCAAGCTTGTCAGCCACCACTTTAGCTGCTGGTTGATTATCACCCGTTAACATTACTGGTGTGATCCCCTGATCTTTTAGGGTATCTAGTAATTGTTTAGCTGCTGGTTTGATCTGATCACCTTGCGCGACAAATCCGAGCACGCGCTTTTTTTCAACTAAGAAACTCAATGAATTACCTGAATCAACTAATTGTTTAAACCGTTTTTGATCTACTTCAAGCTTATTTTGCGTGACGTAATTCGGTGACACGATCAAGTATTCATTTCCAGAAATCTTACCTTTCAAACCCACACCTTTGATCTGTTGGCTGCTGGCATTTTGATAAGCGATCTTTTCTTCATCTGCTTTTTTAGTGATACCGACCGCCAAAGGATGAGATGAACCGGCTTCTAGTGTAGCCATCGTCTTTAACACAGCCTGATCTTCCTTATCTGAAACTAAGCTACCATAATCAGTTACTTTAAAATTACCTTCTGTTAAAGTTCCCGTTTTATCCATCAAGGCATATTTCAATTCCGTCACTTGTTCCATCGCATTTCTATCCCGCAACAAGAGTCCTTGTTTAGCTCCTAATGACGTACTTCGTGCAACAACTAGTGGGATCGCCAAGCCTAATGCGTGCGGACAAGCAATGATCAAAACAGTCACTGCTCGCGGTAAGGCTGTTGTTAAACCACTTGTTACCCACCATACGACCAAACTCACGACTGCAATCGTTAAAGCGATATAAAAAAGCCATGAAGCAACACGGTCAGCCAAATTTTCTCGACCTGATTTTTCATTTTGAGCCGATTCGACCATCTTGGAAACCTGAGCTAAAAAGCCGTTCTCCCCAGTACCAGTAACTTTAAGTTGAATCGTCCCATCACCATTGACCGAGCCACCAAAAACTTTGCTATCCGTCTTTTTTTGCACTAGTCGGGATTCGCCAGTGACCATCGATTCGTTGACTGCAGATCCACCGTCCGTCACCGTTCCATCTGCTGGGATTTTTTCACCACCCCGGACTAACAAACTGTCACCTTCCGTTACATCTTGCAAGTCAACATCTTTCACATTACCTTGTTTGTCTAACAAATGTGCTTGATTCGGTAATAACTCTGCTAATTCATTTAAAGCTGAACCGGCATTCATGACCGCATTCATTTCGATCCAATGACCAAGTAGCATAATATCAACTAATGTCGCTAATTCCCAGAAAAAATCCATCACATGAGGACTCACATTAAAGACATTATTAGCGATCACTGAATAAATACTGTAAACATATGCCACTGTGATACCCATTGTGATCAAAGTCATCATCGCTGGTTGTTTATCCTGTAATTCTCCTTTTGCACCTGAAAAGAAGGGCTTTCCTCCATAAAAGAAGATCGCCGTCCCTAAAATGGCTACTAACCAGTCACTACCCTTAAAATCAATTAATGGCTGGTTCATCCCCATCATCGATGACATCAGTAACACTGGAATAGTCAAAACTAATGATACCCAAAATTTCTGTTTTAAATTTCCCATATGCATCATATGACCACCGTGCATCATCATGTCATCATGGTCCATATCCATTTGCATACTAACAACTCCCTTCCATTGATACTTTCATTAATTTAAGCCTACATTTTGCAAATTATAAACTCAAGTAATCAACTTGTGATATTTAAAGGAAGAGCAACAAAAGATATTGTGAAGTCGTTACAGTAATGCCTCGTTTTTTAGAACACGTTTAAGGGCCGTCGATTTAACCCATTTAATGGGATAGATCGACGACCCTTTTAGGATCACATAGCTAGTTATTTTCCAGTTACTTCATTCCAAAATAAAATTTATTTTTAATGCACGATCGTATCTCCACCCTTAGGTGACTTGATCATAAATGTGATCAAGAATGAAACTGCCAAGAACACAGCTACGATCATATATGGATAATTTGGGTGGAGGTCCAATAAAGCCCCAGCAACTAATGGCCCGACCACATTACCAACACTAGTCAATGACATATTCAAGCCGTTGATAAACCCTTGGTTGCGTGGACTAATTTTCGTGAGCATAGTTGTGATCGCTGGGCGGATCAGGTCAAATGCTTCAAAAACCAACAAGGTTGCTAAAATGACACCCACTTTGGTATGAGCATTTAAGATCCAGATCGTACCGATAAATGACAATAAGAAACAGTATTTGATCAAACTCTTTTCGGTCAATTTAGAAACTAGCCAGTCAAACATAGCGACCTGTAAGAACAAGGACAAAACACCATTAAGTGTCAAAACCAAAGCAATATTGTTCAAACTAAAGTGATAAACTTGGTTCACAAACAAACTATAGATACTTTCGAATCCTTGAAGACCAAAAGATGAAACAAATATCAAAACAAATAAAATGATCCCTGATTTACCCAATACTTTCAACATACTATCATCTTGTTTTAAAGCACCTTGTGCATCGACATCGACCTCGTCTTCGATCGGTCTTTGTTCTTCCAACTTTTTAGGCAGCATGAAATACATAGCCACCATACTAATGATCCCCAAAGTACCAGAGAACCAAAATGGTAATTTATAGTCGATATTGGCTAACAAGCCACCCAGACCAGGCCCTAAGATCAAACCACCAGAAAAGGCCGCTGATAACCAGCCAATGACACGTGCACGATACTTTTTAGTCGTAATATCGGCAGCTAAAGCCATTTCAGTTGGCACGATCATGGCAGCAGAAATACCACCAATGACACGCGAAACGTCAAACAACACCAATTGGTTAGTGATCGCAAACAAGTATTCGGAAACAGTAAATAAAAACAGACCTAAAATTAGGATCGGTTTACGTCCGATTTTATCTGAGATCCTACCAATGATCGGGGAAGCTACAAATTGTGCAAAGGCAAACAATGCATTCATAACTCCCATACTAAATCCGGACAAATGTAATTCATTTCGCAAAAAAGGCATAACAGGAATAACAATTGAAATTCCTAAACAAACTAAAAATTCACTAAAAATCAAAATAAAAATAGCCTTTTTAACTGTTTTTGACAACTGATCTCCCCCTTAACATAATAATCAATAAATTTCTTCGTCTTACTATATTGCACCTGTACATCCGTAAGCTCTCGCCGGATATAGGCAACATACGAACATTAAACGTTATTTATTGTTTTTTGTAAGTCTAAACCATAATAGTATAACAAAAAAAGATAGGCAAAGTCCATAAAAAAATCGCTGATTCAAAACCATGTTCTTGGTTTGAAATCAACTTTCAAAAAGTGTCCATCAGCAAATATTTTGCTTGAAGTTACCGTGCCGTTATATGATAGTAGCAGTAATATAAAAAATAAGGTGGGCGAGATATATGAAAATTGGATTTGTCGGTACTGGCGTTATGGGTGCTGCTATCGCACAAAATTTGCTAGATGCAGGACACGAACTAACCGTTTTTAACCGTACTAAGTCGAAAACAGCAGCATTAGTAAAGGCTGGTGCATCTTGGGCAGATACTCCCAAAAAAGTTGCTGAACAAAGCGAAGTGGTTTTCTCCATGGTCGGTTTCCCCAACGACGTAAAACAGGTCTACTTTGAAGACGACGGTCTTTTTGCTGGCAGCAATAAACAAACGATCCTGATCGACATGACCACCAGCAAACCATCCTTGGCCCAAAAAATCGCTGAATATGGTGCCAACAGGGGCATTAAAGTATTGGATGCTCCTGTTTCAGGTGGAGATATTGGAGCTAAAAATGCGACATTAACAGTGATGGTCGGTGGACAAGAAACAACCTACCAGCAAGTCAAACCACTATTTGAAAAAATCAGTAAAAAAGTAACTCTCTTTGGCCCTGCTGGAGCTGGACAACATGCCAAAATGGCTAATCAGATCATGATCGCTGGTACAATGACTGGGTTGACTGAAACTTTACTTTATACTAAAGCGGCAGGACTTGATCCACACAAAGTTCTTGATGCATTAAGTTCCGGCGGAGCACAAAACTGGAGCCTGTCAAATTATGGTCCGCGGATCTTAGACGATGATTACAAGCCTGGTTTCTTTGCTCGGCACTTCTTAAAAGACCTGCGGATCGCCTTACAAGAAGCAGACAAGATGGGACTTGATCTATCCGAAACTGCTAATGCTAAACGTTTGTATGAAGTCATGGTTGATGTTTATGACCTCGGTGATCAGGGAACACAAGGCTTGATCAACACTTATTCTAAACTAGACAAGGAGAACAAGTAGTGAACTTAAAAGCTTCAAGTACTTCACATAAGATCTTGTTATTTGTCATCGCGTTGATCTTTATTATCGACGGTGGTTGGCAGATATTGAAAGGCACAACCAGCTTGATACGACGTTTTCGTGATGAAATGCGTCAAAACGAACCAGCTGCATCAGTGGCTTGGCTGCAGATCGGACTTGGCGTCATTATGATCGTAGCTGGCGGGATCCTCTTATACAGTGCATTCGCTGGTGCGTACTAAAGTGATCGACCATAAGATGAGAGTGAGACAAAAGGTGCTTTGAAGCCGATTTGTAACGATGATTCCGTTATTTTGGGTCGTAGCGAAGCGAAGAATCAGAATAACCCAATCGTCCTTACAGCAAGGCTTCAATCTTTTGGAACACATTTAAAAACAGAGAGCGGAGCGTGGCGTTTAGAAGGTGAGCACTAATTGACTAGTCGGATATGATACGTTTTTTGCATTAGAGCCGGCTAGTTAGTTAGGCACAGCCTTCTGCCAGGCGAAACTCATTTAAGGGCCGTCGATTAACCCATTTAATGGGTTAAATCGACGGCCCTTTTAGGATTGGACAGCTAGTTTTGTCCCAGTCCCTTTTTTCATTCCTATTTCGACAAATAAAAGCACAGTAACGACACCCTTTCAAAAAATGTCGCTACTGTGCTTGTTTTTAAATTAAATTAAGCTTTTTTAGCTGAACCTGGGCGTTCCTTTTTCTCTACTTTTCCACCCATTTCCATTTGATCATTGTAACCCCAGAACCAAGTTACTAAGAATGAAACGATCAAGGCTGCAAGGCTGGAAAGTAAGAAGGCATAGAAGCTATTTAGATCACCAGGTGTTTTCGTGTTAAAGAATGAAGAAAATCCGATCAAAGAACCGGTAAAACCAAACATTGACCCATGCATCAAACCAGTGATCAACCCACCGACTGCTGAACCGATCAAGCCAGAAATAAAGACGCGTCGGAATCTTAAGTTGATACCGTAGATCGCAGGTTCTGTGACCCCGCAAAAGGCTGAAATAGCAGCTGCGATACCTAAAGTTTTACGGTCATCTTTTTTAGATTTGATGGCAACTGCTAAAACTGCTGCCCCTTGAGAAACCATCGTAACTGAAATAATAGCATTCAAGGCACTTTGACCACTACCGGAAATTTGTTGGGCAACCAAAGGTACAACACCCCAATGTAAGCCGAAAATAACCAATACTTGGTAAAAGCCACCAATGATCAATCCGCCTAACCAGCCAGATGCCTTAACTAACCAATTGATCAAATCTGCCAACCCATTGGCAAGCCCTTGAATAACTGGACCAGTTACGACTAAGGTGATCGTTGCCACGACCATGATCGTGATCAATGGTGTAAAAATCATCTGCAAATAGCTTGGTAAATGATCATTTAGCCAATCACCTAACAGTTTAGCTAACCAGGCTGCTAAGATCATGGGAAAGATCGAATAGGTATAATCAAGAAACTGAAAATTAAACCCACCGATCGAAAACATGGTCTTAAAATCGCCACCCCAATCAACGATCTGTGGATAAGCTAAGACACCCCCGATAACTGCAGCTACGATCGGGTCACTCTTCAACTTTCTAGCAGCGGCGAAACCAACTAAAACTGGTAAGAAATAAAAGGCTGAATCCGCCATGGCATTGATCGTTAGATAGACGGTACTATCCGGCTTGAGCAATTCACCTAATTGCGGCATGGTCAATAATGACAATAAACCTTTAATAATACCTGAAGCCGCGATCACACCAATCACTGGACTCATTGATCCAGTAATAAAACCAATTAAATTTCCAAATGCCCGACTAACGACATTGCCTTGTTTTTGCTCGTTATCCTCATCACTTGTCTTTTCATTATCAGTCCCACTATCGTCTTCATCAGAAAACTCAGGTCCCAAAATGTCCATGACTGCATTATAGACGTGGGTCACTTCTGTCCCGATCACGACCTGATACTGACCAGAAGCATGGATCACATCGATCACACCGGGAGTATTCTTTAAAACATCATCAGATGCTTTACTTTCATCTTTTAAATAAAAACGTAAACGTGAAATACAGTGGATCAAACTTTTAATGTTACCTTTACCACCAACATTTTCAATGATCGTTTCCGCTAACTGGGAATAATCTTTTTTAGCCATTTTAATCTTCCCCCTTACTTCTTTTCTATTACGGTCACAGCTTGCCCTGCTGTGGTCATACCAGTTGTAACATTGAGATCCAAATCTAGGTCGCTAGAATTAGTGATGATCGTCAGGATAGTCGTTTGATAACCCGCTGCTTTTATTTGTTCTAAGTCCATCGTACCCAATTTGTCTTGTGCGTTTACTTTCTGTCCAGCTGTGACTTGCAAATCAAAGCCTTTACCTTTCAATTCTACCGTATCGATACCTAAGTGCACCAAAATCTGTAAACCATCAGTCGTTTCAAATCCAATTGCATGTTTTGTTTCTGCGACAAGTGTGATCTTTCCTGTAACTGGCGCATAAATCGTCCCATCAGTTGGGTCTAAACCAAAGCCTTGTCCCATTGCTCCAGTGGAAAATACTGGATCATTAGTTTCTGACAACTCAACAACTTCACCATTAGTTGGAGCAAGCAACTCATTTGTTGCATTTTTCTTTTTAAAACCAAACATTTGATTCGCCTCCTAAATAAAACGCTTTCTTAAACAATTATTATATTACAACTTGTATATACATGTGTCAATTTAAAAAATTATTTTTTCATCTTTCATTTATATCAATTGATATCAGCTATATTTAAAACGCATTCATCAAAACTATTGCTTGTATATACATATTTGTTTATAATTAAAATTGGATATAAACAATTACAACTACTTTAAGCAAAATCAATCCTCTTAAAGATTGGAGTGAATAATTTGCAAGCAACATCTAGCAAACAAATGATCATCGCACGCGATATCATTTCTAAAATAAAATACGGGCAATATCGTCCGGGAACATATTTACCCAGCGAAAATCAACTAACAGAATTGTACGGTTCTTCCCGTGAAACCATCCGAAAAGCTTTAAACGAATTAAACGACTTAGGCATGATCCAAAAGATCAAAGGCAAAGGATCGATCGTCTTAGATATACAACGCTACACCTTTCCGATTTCAGGGATCACTAGTTTTAAAGAGTTAAACAACTCGCAAGGAATGAACGCTCAAACAAAAGTCTTACACAATGAGTTAAGCCAAATTCCCGAATATTTTCTTGCTCGCGGAGTTGATGAAACACAAGAAGCAACTTTTTTAGAACGATTACGGTCAGTTAACGGTGAACCCGTTGTCTTGGATAAAGATTACTTGCTCAAGCCAACGATTCAAGGAATCCCGACCAAAGAAGCCGAAAACTCATTATATGAGTACCTGGAAAATCAACTTGGCTATCAGATTTCATACGCAACTAAAGAAGTAACTGTCGAATCTCCCACTGACGAACAAAAAACATTGTTGCAGTTGATAGACCACGAAATGGTGGTAGCCGTTCGCAGTATGACTTATTTAAATGATACGACCTTGGTCCAGCTAACAGAGTCTTACCATCGTCCAGATAAATTTAAATTTACCGATTTTGCACGCAGAAAAAAGATTTAAAACTAAGCTGAATAGAAATGAAGGGAGTAAGAACTATGACAAATCTTGGAAAAAAAGTGATCTACCAAATTTACCCAAAATCATTTTACGATAGTAATGGAGACGGAATCGGTGACTTACGTGGTATTATTGAAAAGTTGCCTTATATTGCCAAACTAAATATCGATATGATCTGGTTTAATCCTTTTTTTGTTTCACCACAAAATGACAATGGTTATGACATTGCTAACTATTATCAGATCGACCCTAAATTTGGTACAATGGCTGACTTTGAAGAGTTAGTCAGTAAACTAAAAGACTTGGATATTGGTGTGATGCTAGACATGGTATTAAATCACTGTTCAACTAGTAACGAATGGTTTCAAAAAGCGCTAGCTGGTGAACAAAAGTACCGTGATTACTTTTATTTGCGCCCCCCTAAAGATAATGGTGACCTCCCAACTAACTGGACTTCTAAATTTGGTGGACCAGCGTGGAGTAAATTTGGTAACACTGGGTTATACTACCTTCATCTTTATGATCCGACTCAAGCGGACTTAGATTGGCACAACCCAGCCGTCAGACAAGAAGCGGCCAATATCGTAAATTTTTGGCGTGCAAAAGGTGTACATGGTTTTCGGTTTGACGTCATTAATGTCACAGGAAAAAGTGAACAATTACTTGATTCTACCGATCCAATACAGGAAAAATCCTTGTATACTGATACACCAGTTGTGCATCAATATTTGAAAGAACTCAATCACAATAGTTTTGGCCAAGATCCACACAGTATCACGGTCGGAGAAATGTCATCGGCTGACCTTAAAACTTCAGTCGAATACTCCACACCTAGTGAAGATGAACTTTCGATGATTTTTACTTTCCATCATTTGAAAGTCGACTATAAAAATGGCGATAAGTGGGATACGATCCCCTTTGATTTTATCAAGTTAAAACAGACCTTAGCCGATTGGCAAAAGGCAATGGATCAAGGAGGCGGTTGGAATGCTCTTTTCTGGAATAATCATGACCAACCATGGGCGCTGAATCGTTTCGGTGATCCTAATAAATACCGAGAAAGATCTGCGATGTCCTTAGCAACTGCGCTTCATTTACTACGTGGTACGCCCTATATTTATATGGGTGAAGAATTAGGGATGGTCGATCCCAACTATACTTCGATCGACGACTATGTCGACATTGAGGCCTTAAATGCCTACCAACGTTTATTAAAGCAAGGCCTTGATCAAAAACAAGCTTTCACTCAAGTTAAAAAGAAAGCCCGCGATAATTCACGAGTCCCAATGCACTGGGATGCTTCTGAAAATGCTGGTTTTTCAACTGGTAAGCCTTGGTTAAAACCAACTGGTCAAGACCAGATCAATGTCGAAAATGAACTCCAACACGGCGTGATCTTCAATTATTACCAGCAGTTGATAAAATTACGTAAATCAGAAAAACTAATTTCTGACGGTCATTTTACACATCTAATACCAGGCCACCCACAAGTTTTTGCCTATGAACGCTGGCTAGATGATTCAAACGAAAAACTTCTTGTATTCGTCAATTTTTATGACAAAGAAACAACTGTCACACTTCCCAAAGAATTTGTCGGACAAACCGGTCAGGTTCTGATCAGTAATTTTCAACAAAATGTTGACAGCTCAAAACTATCCACTGATCTAAAACTTGCACCATACGAAGCGGTCGCATACAAGCTTCAATAAAAACAACTAAAAACAATGAGAGTGCGACAAAAGATGTTTTGAAGCCGATTTGTAACGGCACTACTTATTTTGGGTCGTAGCAAAGCGAAGACCCAGAATAAGGAGCGTTGTTACAGTGAGGCTTCAATCTTTTGGAACACGTTTAAGGGGCGTCGATTTAACCTATTTAATAGGATAAATCGACGCCCCTTTTAGAATTACACAGCTAGTTATACCCCAGCTCCGTTTGTTTTTTGCTTTTTTTACATGAATAACCCTTTGTTTTGAAAGCGTTTTAGTGATATTATTGAAGTGTACAAACAATATCTATTATCTAAGGGGGCACTTTTTTATGAGTGATCGTTTAAAAGGCAAAGTAGCAATTATTACTGGGGGAGCTAATGGTATCGGGCTAGAAACTACTAAACTCTTTCTGAAAGAAGGAGCAAAGGTTGTTTTTACTGACGTGAATGCTGAGGCAGGTAAAAAAGCGGAAGATGAACTAGACAACAAAAACGCTTTATTTGTCCAACAAGATGTTGGTGAAGAATCGGATTGGGAAAAAGTTGTTAAAACAACTTTAGATAAGTTTGGCACAATTGATGTCTTATTTAATAATGCCGGTATTTACATTATTGGTAAAATTGAAGAATTGACCGTGGAAACTTGGAATAAACTGATGAGAATTAACGTTTTAGGTGTATTTTTAGGTTTGAAACATGTTCTACCTATTATGGCAGAAAAAAAGCATGGATCTGTAATTAACGGTTCTTCAATTGCCGGAATTGGCGGCGATGCTGGGCATATACTTTATGGTGCAAGCAAAGGCGCTGTCCGCACAATGACAAAGGATGCAGCGATTGAATATGCTCCACAAAATGTGCGTATCAACTCGACCCACCCAGCTTACGTTAAAACGGGCATGGCTGACTACGCTTCTAGTACTCTTGACAAGTCTCAAGATCAGTTAGGTGACCTATTCCCATTAGGGCGTTTGGCTGAACGGAGTGAAGTAGCACAGGCTGTCTTGTTCCTTGCTTCTGACGACTCATCATATATTACTGGGGTAGAACTTCCAGTTGACGGCGGCTATTTGGCTAAATAGCATTATGCAAAAAAGCTGGGTTTAAAACCTTGATTCTTTATCAAGTGTACTTATGAAATAAATTATTAAAATTAAAAAGTAATTGATCTAGCTGGTTTAAGCTGCCTGTTCCTGAATGGAGTGGGCAGCTTTTTTGATTCGATCATTAAAGTTCAAATTCGCGTAACTATTCTTTAATTCAACTAGGACACAAGGCGAAAGTTCGCAAAATTTCAGAGGACCCATAGGCGGTTTTCTTAATGGTTTTGTTTTTGTCGTTGTTCCCTTCGACAAAGCTATTGGAAAAGTGACATTGTTTGTTTTTCCAGACATAAAAGCTCCCCAATAGTTGAATACGGATCTTGTTTATTTCCGTGTCTACTATAAGGGGAGCATATCAAATCAGAAAATCCCGTGTTATTTTTGTTTTGTCCCAGTCCTGACTCTTTCGGACCGCACAGCTAATTATATTCCAGCTTCTTTTTTAAGCCCTAAAAGATTATTTTTTCCATAAATAGTTAGTAATTTCTTTACTGACCTCTTCATTATCGATGTGTAAATTGCTGTGCTGTCCTTGCTGTCCTTCAACTTTATATTCTTCATATGATTTAGCCCGTTTTTCTACTAAATAACGTAATGAACGTGCAGACGGCACTGAGACTAAACCATCGGAATCAGTCCCATCTTCTAAATCACCATAAATATTTAACACCCTAGCATTCTTGGGAAAATCATCCCGTCGTTTGAGTAACACCTTATATTCGTCGTGAATTATTTTAGGTTTACCATTTTTGCCTAAGGTGTTGGCACGCGGAGAATCATCCCACAAGCCAGCTAACTCACCATTAGTTGGTTGATTAGCATGCCCTTTATTGAGGATGCCATCATACGGTCCAGCTAGCAAAACCATCTTATTGAGCTGTGGCAAGGCAGGGTCAGCTCCCCATCTCAAAGCATAATAAGCCCATGCATAAGAACCCATAGAGTGTCCGATCACATTAAACTTCTCCAGATCATACTCTTTTTGCAGATACTTGACGATCCGGTGTAAACCACGAGCATAGCGAAATTCACCAACACGGTTATTATCAAATTGCACTAAAATTATCGGATTGTTCTTCTTACCAGTTAACTTGCCTTGCACTTTCAACTTGTTGGCTTTAGTAACGTGGATCACAACTTCTTCAGTGATGATCCGGTTATCTGCAGCCGTTTTGATCAATGGCTCTTCCGCACGTAAACTACTCGACCAACCATGCATCATTATCGTTGGTATAGCTGACATATTATAGTTACTATTTTTAGAGTGCCGTTTTTCAAAAGTATGTCCGGCCCAGATCAATGCCCCTGCAAACAAGAGTCCTATACTCACAAGTATTCCAACTTTACTCCACTGTTTCAACAACTTGCTAATAAATAACTCTTCCTTCCCAAGCAACATCTTTGGATTAAAAAAGCAGCTGTCCTGCTTGCAACAGCAAACTTTTAATCTTGGACTCTGATCCGATGCCAAAAGTGATTATTTTTAAACCATTGGATGACCCAAGCTAATAAAATCGGTGCGGCTAGACCAATTATAATTCTAAAATACCAGTGATCCATAAAAGCAGTCAAGGTCGTTATATCAAACGCCGCACGATG
>DXAP01000150.1 GCA_019116985.1 Candidatus Ligilactobacillus excrementavium
AAGCTCATTTAAGGGCCGTCGATTTACCTCATTTAATGGGATAGATCGACGGCCCTTTTAGTATCGCCCAGCTAGTTTTGTCCCAGTACCTGAGCTAATTTCTCCATTACTTATTCATACAGGTCTGACCACAAGTCATATTCACCCTGTGTCTCATGATCATCTGGAGTACCAACATCAGCTTTTTGAGCTTCTTTTTCATTAGCACGTAATTCCAAAGATGTGACCCGATCTTGTTCAAAACGCTGATTCAAAGCATCCATGATCTTCACGCCCGAGCTGGTCCCGATCCGATCTGCACCAGCCTCGATCATCGCCAAAAAATCATCCGTATTCCTGATCCCGCCGGCGGCCTTAACTTGAACATTATCACCACAATTTTCCTTCATCAGCTTAACATCTTCCAGAGTTGCCCCACCTACACCAAAACCGGTCGAAGTTTTAATGAAATCTGGCCCGACTTCTTTAGCGAACAGAGCTAATTTACGGATCTCATCTTTGGTAAGATAACAATTTTCAAAAATAACTTTGCATAAAGCGCCTTTATCATGACAGAGCTGTACTAAAGTCTGCATTTCATTTTTGACATAATCGAAATCGCCATTCTTGATAGCCGTCAAATTAACAACGTAATCAATTTCATCGGCTCCTTTTTCAATAGCATCATGGATCTCAAATGATTTGACACGCAAAGTCGTTTGTCCAAGCGGGAAACTGACTGCAGCCCCTGTGTGTACTTCACTGTCAGCTAGAAGTTTCGCACAAGTTGCCGTTTGCGCCTGGTTGACAGCGACCATCTTAAAATGATACTGCTTTGCCTCATTACATAATTTGACCATACCACCAAATGAAGCATCCGCATGCAAATTAGTATGATCGATCATTTGACTAAAATCGTTTAGAGTATATTTCATGGTGAGTTGCCTCCTTTTACATGGTTCTGCTTTCATTATTAATGATACCCCATTTAAATATATATCACAGCAATTCAGGCCAAAAAAATGCCCTTTAAGCCTAAAATGATCAGCTTAAAAGGCAGCATAACTTTAATCATGAATTTTCTTCTTGCAAGGTTTCCGCGTATTCACGCAAACGTTGGGTCGAAATAAATTTATAGCGGTAAAACTCATCACGCCATGGATGGACCCACTTACCAATATGAACCCATGGTTTGCTCCAACCGGAAAAGTGGATCAATAGTGGATGCCGTCTGGCTTTTACTGCTAGTTTTTCCGCTTCTGGGTCAGGGTTTTCTAAGTCATGCCGCGCTAATTTTGACTGCACGTTATAGCGTGGATCCAAGACTTTCCATTTCCCGACTAAAACCGCATTCAAAGCATCCTGATCTTGATAGATCAAATTATCAGGATGTTCAACGATATACTGACGTACTTTTTTAGTGACATTTTCTTCCCGCCACTTCTTGGTATCAAATAATATCAAACCACCGTTGAAATAAATATTTTTATCATGTGGAACTCCCATTTCATCCAAACGGTCCACGTAACCTTGATCTTCGACCGCACCGATTACGTTGCCGTCTAAGTCCTCGTTCCATAATTCGTCCAAATTACCTGTACAGATCATGTCACTATCTAAATACAAGATCCGGTCACAATCGACCAGTTCTGGAAGTTCCAAACGATAATAAGTATTTTCTTTGATCGCCGAATCTGGTGAATCCGTATTGGCTTCTTTATAATAGTCAAAATTTCCTTCTAAAAAGGTGATCTCTTTACAATTACCGTAAATGTCTTTCAACTGACCTAAATAAGACTTATCAGCTTGGCTTAATTTATCATCGATAATGTAAAAATGAAAGGCTTCGTCTAAGTTGTGTTCCAAAATTGAAACATAAAATGTTAATAAATTGTCGGCAAAGTCACTGTCAGTTGTTGATGCAATATTGATCATATTATAACTTCCTCCCTTAAAGTGAAACTGCCTAAATCACAATAACTATTAGTTATTTATAATAGCTTCTATTTCGAATGATAGCACAATAATTACTGATTTTAAAAGAGATAACCCTTGAGTTACAGTCTAAAAAGGTGTAAAACACGAATTAAGAAGATATATTTAGCTTAATTAAATATATTAATTTTAAAAGCTGAAGGAGGAAGCACACATGGCTGACGAAAAAGAACGTGAGCAATCCATCCACGTCAACACCTCACAGGAAACACGAAAACTATTACTGAATCTCTCCCGTCGTCTAGACCTTTCACAGGCCGAAACGATCGAAAAAGCACTTGAATTACTGGACCAAAATAATCCAAAATAGTCAAAAAAGAGTCTGGGACGTAACTAACTGTGCGATCCTAAAAGGGCCGTCAATCTATCCCATTAAATGGGGTTAAATCGGCGGCCCTTAAATGTGTTCCAAAAGATTGAAGCATCTTTTGTCTCACTTTCCTTTTGTTATCAATAATTTTTAAGCTTGCTTTGTTGGGTAAATTGTCAACTCACTAACGTTCGTATCTTCTGGCTGCTCGACCGCAAACTTGACCGTCTCAGCGATACTTTCAGGTGAGATCCCCAATTTGTCATATTGTTCTTGGCTGGCTTGTTTGAGCGTAGGGTCTTTCACAGAATCGATCAATTCAGTATTGATCAAACCAGGGTACAAGGTCGTTGTGCGAATGTTAGTCCCCGCTGTGGCTGATTCCATCCGTAATGATTCCATGATTGCTTTGACCGCAAACTTTGTAGCGGAATAAACGGCCGAACCAGGTGCAGTTTTTAGACCAGCAACTGACGATGTAGCGATCACTTGTCCTGACTTTTGTTCATTAAAGGTCGGTAAAATAGCAGCGATCCCATTCAAAACACCTTTAATGTTAACATCGATCGCTTGATCCCATTCATCTGTTCGTAAAGAACTTAACATTGAAACAGGCATGATCCCCGCGTTCAAAAAAATCACATCAACTTTGCCAAACTCATCTTTAGCCAGTTGGACTAATCTTTGACTATCGGCAGTTTTAGTCACATCTGTCACTTGATAAACAGCTGTACCACCCGCTATTTCTATTTCAGAAACAAGTGTCGCTAACTTTTCTTCACGTCGGGCGCCTAAAACAACTTTCGCACCATTTTTTGCCAGTAACTTTGCAGTAGTTGCACCGATCCCGCTTGAAGCTCCTGTGATCACAACGACTTTTCCATCAATTGCCATATAGCTCTTCCTCCCTGCAACTTGTTAATTAAAAAGTTCAAATTAAACAAAGTACGATCTTGGTGCTTTATTTAATTTAGGTAAATAATAACAGCTAAAATATTAATTTAAAAACAATTCAAACTGGCAAATCGGTAGCAATTTATGCCATAAAAAAAGATGGCACTCAGTTTTTTTCAACACTAGCTAAACACCATCTTTTTTAATATTGGTAAACATTATTCTTTACTTCTGCCGGCTTGTCCAAACTATCTAATAATTGCTGCTCCGACATGTTTACAAAACTCAGTTTGCCTTTTGAACGCGAGACTGCCGTATAAGCTAAACCGTAATTACCAGTTTCTACCACATACACTTTGTCCGCACCACTGCCCTGCGCTTTATGAATCGTGATCGCATAAGCTAGCAGAAGATCTTTTTTAGCCTTCCACAACGGTAACTCGTATTCGTTCAGATCTGTGCGAACTTTGATTTGCCCTTTACTATGATTACTTGGTAAAGAAACAGCGGTCACCACACCAAATTCACTATTAGTATAGTTCTTACCAGCCCAGCCATTCTCATAAAAGACGACTTGCGCACCGACAAAAAAACCGCCGCGTCCCTTATTATTATCGATCTCAAAGGGGACTACATTTTGTTTATCTTGCGCTAAAACTTTGAAAAAGGCCTGGTTGATCTGCGCCACATTATAGTTGCGAAAAGCTAAGATCATACACTCAGAAATATCGATGTGCTCTTTTTTATAACGCAGCATTTCCTTTAAAGATTCATGGAAATAGCGCAAAGCATCACTATGCCCATCCCAGCTTTTTGCCCGACACTGTGCGATAAAAGCACTAGTTCGTACATCTTGGCACCGGATATTATCTTTAAAGTAAAAAGCATGTCCCTTTTTTTTCAATAATTCCATTACATTACCTGAAACGGCTAGAGCTTCAGTGTCATTTGTCACGGGTGGTAGTTGGCGGTCATCACCTAAGAATAAATACCGTACACCATGCCCGAACGTTCTCATGAGTTTGACCAGGATATCTTGGGTGACCATGGAGATCTCATCAATGATGATCGTGTCAAAATCACCATATTCCTTGTAAAAATCACTGTCGTCTAAGCCATTATCAATATCAAAGCCTAGTTTCTGGATCGTCTGCGCGTTAGTAAAGCCATTCATGATCAAGTTGATCCGGGCCTTATGGGTCGGTGCTAAAGCCAATACCTTATTAGTATTAAAGATCTTACCTAAGGTGTAAGTCTTACCACTTCCGCCTACACCTAATAGGGCGTCGACCCGTCGGTCAGATTTTTTCAACCAATTGATAAACTGTTTTTGCTCGCGAGTCGGTTTGAATTTGCCAAATGTTGACTTTAAATGATGCTTGTGGCAATGGTCTTCTCCTAACATCTCAACTAAATAACGTTCGCCTTCGCACTTTTCACGCAAATGCAAAGAATTATTGCAATTATCCTGACAAACATAGCCAAATTCCCGTAAGAGATCTAAGTTCGAGATCAAATTACTTTGGGATAAGGGTAAAGTCTCGCCCTGTGTTTTTAACATGATCAGATCATCGCAACTTTGTAAGTGCTCTTTTGCCTTGTCATCTAACAGATGATATTCGACTAGCAGCTGCTCAATTGAATCTTTATCAAAAGATGGTAACAACAATAAAGAAAATACCCGTGATTTTTCCCAGCGTTGTTTAAAAAATGGGTCATCTTCCATCCAGTCGTTAATAGCTGAACGGTAACGCAACTCTTTTAACTCAGGAATAATATCTTTATAATAAGTCCGCAGGTCAGTGACCGACACTACATAATAGCCCGGAAAATCAGCTGGCTTAGGAACGGTAACATCTAATTCGTGCCACTCACCGTCTTTAAAATTACGCAATTTTCTAATGGTCATCCCATTGATAAAAAAATAAGAGTGCCGGTATTTGTCACTGTCAGTTTCAGCGATCGGTGTCCCGTTACGTGCAAGTTTGATAAAACGAAACTGCATCTGAGCATAACCGCGTTCACGTAATTCCTGTCGTTTTTTTTCAGCTGCAGCTAATTTTTCTTCAGCCGTGGTGATCGCCTGTTTGGTTTTAGCCAGTTTTTCCTCCGACAGGCCAGCCTTTCGCGCTAAGGTCACATATTTTTTAGCGGCATCAGGATCTTTTAGGCCCAGAGAATTTCGTGCTAATAGACGATAAGCTTGAGCACGATTAGTTTTCTTTTTCAAATCTAAAAAAAGATGCAGGTAATGTTCCGCATCTTCGTACTGTTTCAATCGGTAACAAGTTTTACCTAAGTAATAGCTGACTGATTTAAAATCATCTTTTTGGTGATAGATCCGGGTCAAAAGCGGACGAGCATCATCAGCGCGATGATCTTTCAGCATTTTTACAGCTGTTTGATATGTTTGTTCCATTTCCTCTTTTTTCACGGATGGACCTCCTAACAAAACACAAGGTGGAGAGAAACGGTAGAAAGTGAGTACTATCGGACTTCAGCATTATATTGCGGGCTTAAGCAATGTGATGATGAAGTTGGATAGACGCAGCTTTCTGTTTCTCGGAACCTGACTAAAAACACAAGGTGGAGAAATGCGCATAAAAGCCGAGCACTAGCAGACTTTTGCATTTCACAACCTGACTAAACTTTCTGTTTAAAACACTAACTGAATCGCTTGTCCTGCTTCACAATTTCCTAACAAGTCAAGATCACTTGAGCTAATATAACCTAATACATTCACGGTTGGATCAACTGGCAGGTCACATTTGATCAATTGTAGTTCGCCCTCGTAGCGTTGAGCTAATTTATTATCTAAAGTGATTGCTCCTCGTGATCGCTCCTTGACATTAGCTGGCTCTATCGTGCCTTCTTTTAAGCTTCGTCCTTCACGTAAACGCACCGCATCACGTGCGACATCTGGCCGTTGGTGAAAAATGAAGTCACCATCCGACAAATATTCAGGAACATTGACTTCATCATTAGCATGTAATAATAATGTATTAAATCTAAAGTAAGAATCAAATTGAGCCGCCGTTTCTACTTGCAGTCCTTCATCGCCAATATAAACATTATCAACGTTATTTTGTAACAAATTCAAAGCAGCAGACAGTGGGTGTTGATAACGCCCACTTTCTAAAGTTGGTAAAGTGGCATAAACTGGACCACGCAGATCACTATCTCCAGGAGCAAAGGCAGTTACAGTAAAACCATTTTCTTTTAACCAAGCGTTACGCTGATCAAACCAGGTTTCTTCTAGGCCAGTATTTCTGCGTGGATAGTAATTATGCCAAGCTTCTAAATTCTCAAAGTTAGCATGATTTTCTTGTAATAAGGAAATATCTTCTTCACTAATTGTGCTTGCATTTAGGGCAATACCCATCTTTTGCGATAATTCGGAGACCGAGGGCATCGGGATACCGTCATCGATCCGCAATTGTGTCACACCCAGATCAGTTAACTCATGAACCTTATCCAAACTAATGGACAGGCGTTCTAAAGCTACTGTTGAGATATCGACCGTTAGTTCAATTCGCAAGCGACGACACTCAGCACCTAAATCCGTCAAACGTTGTAATAAAACTGACGGATCATCTTCCGGGAGATTAAGAGAAGTGAAAACACCACTAAAGCCAGCCTTTGACAGTCGATTTATTTTCTTTTTGATTTCTGAAGTAATTGGTGCACTTAAATATATTGAAAAGCCAAACATGACTATTCCTCCGTTAAATTAAAATGACATTTTATAACACTTTTCTATTACAATTATACTCATATCTATGCTTTCTACTAGCTTGATTTTCAAAAAAGCAAACATATGTATTGATCAATTTATTAAAATAGCGTATAATAAATGGCATTAAGTGGTAGGCTAACATAAAGCCTAAATTTTACGAGTAATAAGAGAGGACGTAAAAGTGACTAAGAGTTTAAAAGTTTTAGAACTTTTTGCCGGTGTAGGTGGATTTCGTGTCGGCCTAGAGCATGCCGATAGTGATTTCTTTAAGACCTATTGGTCAAATCAATTTGAACCAGCAAGAAAGTCGCAAGACGCATTTCAAGTTTATGATTATCACTATCCAGAAACGGATAATATCAATACTGACATCACAAAAATCAAAGATGAAACTTTTGAAAAAATGGATGCGGACATGATCGTTGGAGGATTTCCCTGTCAGGATTATTCTGTTGCCCGTTCTAAAAAGAATGAAATGGGGATCCAGGGGAAAAAAGGTGTCTTATTTTGGGAAATCATTAGAGCTACCAGAATTATCAAGCCCAAATATCTCATTCTAGAAAATGTTGATCGCCTTTTAAAAGCTCCTTCAAAGCAAAGAGGAAGAGATTTCTCGGTTATGCTCGCTTCTTTTAATCAATTAGGCTATTCAGTTGAATGGCGTGTTATCAATGCAGCTGAATATGGCAGACGTCAACGTCGCCGTAGAGTTTATTTCTTTGTTTATCGGAATGATTTACCTTTAGCTAAACAGATAGATAGTGATTTCGAAGATAATTCATCCCTAGAAGAAGAAAATCGTTATGACGAATACATCTTTAAAAAAGGACTTTTTGCACGACAATTTCCTATACAACAAACTCCTTACAAAAGACGCACCGCCTATTATATTTTTCCTGAGGATATTGTTGAAACATCAAATAATTTTGTCGGGAAAGTTTTCAATACAGGTGTTATGAGACACGGTAGATATTTTACAATAGATACAAAGCCAACTGGAGACGAGAAACCAATTCCATTGAAAGAAACACTTCAAGATGAAAATAAAGTAGATGACAGTTTCTATGTAGATGATCCAGAAAAGATTGCCAAATTTGCTTATTTACGAGGCCCAAAAAAACTAGAAAGAACTAGCTCAGATGGACATAAATATAATTATGCAGAAGGTGGGATGTCCCCCTATGAAGACTTATCATTACCAAGTCGGACTATGCTAACGTCTGAGGGCTCTGTAAATAGATCAACGCATTGGCTAAAAATCAATGACAGATATCGTTTGATCACACCAATCGAAGCTGAACGTCTACAGGACTTTCCTGATGATTGGACAAAATATAAAATTGTTGATGGCGAAGTAAAAGAAGTTACAGATAGAATGAGAATGTTCTTCATGGGTAACGCCTTAGTAACTACCATTATTGAACGTATCGGTAAAGAAATCACTAAAATCGAAAGCTCATTTTAGTGTTTTGTTTCAAAGGTCGTGTTTTAAGTGAAACATCCTAAAAGTTACAATTCAGATAAAAAGACAAGAAAAAGAATGTCTAACGTTCATCTGAAGGGTGGAAAAGCTGAAATGCTTCTTGCTCACTCTTTATGGGGTAACGGGATACGCTATCGGAAGAATTACAAAAAACTACCTGGCTCCCCTGATATTGCCATTACAAAATATAAAATTGCTATTTTTGTTGATGGGGAATTTTGGCATGGTTATGACTGGGAAAATAAAAAGAAACATCTAAAAAGAAACAGGAAATATTGGATTTCAAAAATAGAAGAAAACATGGCACGAGATAGAAGAAATGACAGAATTTTACAAGATCACGGTTGGACAGTACTACATTTCTGGGAAAAGCAAGTCCTTAAGAACATTAATTATTGCGTAGAAATCGTCCTTCTTCATATACGTAGCCTTAAAAACTGACAAATAAAAAGTACTTACTTGTATTCATAGCTTAATTCCATGAAGAAGGCATAAATTTATCCCTTCTTTATATAAGCTAATGAAACAGGTAAGTACTTTTTTAAATAAAACTTTCTTTACTTAAAAGCCTGACTAAATAATCTCCCTTTACCCATATATATTGTGTATACATATGAATACCATTTAAAAATAACGGCTTTTTTGAAGAGTCAACTCCTGATCCTCGTACAAAAACAACATTTTGTTTACTTTTCAAAAAATTTAACGTGGTCCTGATAGTACCATTTTTATTAGTTATCGGTTTTTTTGTTTTTTGATTCAAAACCTGCTTTTCCACAAGCAAATCTTGCTCAACAAGTTTCTTTGTATTCATCCAAGCATATTTAACTTGGTCTTGGATAAAATCATCTCCAAAGGATAAACGTTTAAAACCCACAAACTTATTATCCAACAACTTTGCGTCTCCCGATGGTTCTTCAAAAACAATGAAAATAAACTGTTTTTCACTAAAAAACTCTGAAAACTCTGAAGATTCAAAATCATCATCACTTACCAAGCGTTCAAAATCAATGGGAAAAAGTTTTGTATCTTCTGTCCTTTTACCCTGCCTAGTTTGAGTTAATGTTTTTAAAGTTATTCCCGCCTTTTTGAATAAATCTATTTGGCTTAATTTTTTGGATGTACCTCCAAACATTCTTACCATTATTTGTTCAGATACATTCTTAGGAGCATCTCCGTCTTTATTCTTTTGGATTTTAATTCCATAGTAATTAATTAATTCACGAACTGTTTTTCCCTTAAACTTATCACTTATTTCATGCAACTTTTCATCAATATCATGAAAACTATCATATTCAGCAGGTAATTCTTCAAGTTTCTTCCCAAAATATTGTTGCACTATAGCTGTAACAGTACTTCTTTTAAGCCTAAACCTAGGATTATGAGGCCATTTTGGTGCAGTATCAATAAATAAAAGATTTTTTCTTAATTCAGCACCAAGAAATGGATATCTTTCAGTAGGATCCATATAACTCTTTTGGGCATCTAAAATAAAATTTTTGACCTTTTCCCAGTCATTTTTTAATGCTTGTTTTTCTGTGTCAGAAAATTCATGAAACTCATATCCTTTAACAACAAAATCTTTATACTCCCATGATTTAACGGGCCTTTGAGAATCGTAATGATAAAAAACTAGTAACAAATAGTTTAACTTATGCCAAAAATTTGAATTTTCAAAAGATTCATTAACAATTTTATCTGGAGATACTGCTGTTATGGACATCGGTTCTTTAGCTTCAAAGTCTTTATTAGACTGCTTGCCTTTTTTTAATGAATTCGTCGAATAACGAATCCCCGTCGTCTTAACTTCTGTTCTTTTGTTGTCTACAATAATATCCGGTTCTTGAATAGAATTAGAATCATAACCCAATACTGACTTTTCAATTACGTCTCCTGCTATACCGGTAACTTTAGGATTATTGATAGTTTTCCCAAAAGCTCCATTCACATCAATATCACCAAGAGTTTCACTCACAATACTATCCAATCTTTTTTCCAAAGCCTTTTTAGTATAAGTTACTTCTGTCAAAATTTATCCCCCTATTTTCAGTATCTAAGCTAAATTCTCTAAAATATAAATTGATTTTTAATTAATACAAACAAATTCTAATATTCTTTAAACGATTTGACTAGCAAGCAAACAGTCAATTTTATACTATATACACTATTTGAATTACCTTATTTTTCCACTTATTAAACTATCTGTTCATTAATTGTTTCGGTAAACGTTCCAATATTATACTTTTTACTTCTTTACGAGTAAGCAAGTCTAATAACCGAACACCTCCAAGCAAGTTCATTATCTTATTAGCCTCAGAAAAGGCAAAACGATTTTGCTTAATAGTTCCTTGTTCTATTAATTCAAAAACCCCGTCAAAAAGCCCCATTCTAATTTTCTCATTATCAATAACGTTACTTGAAACGATTGAAACAAAATGGCCACGAAAACCTGATTTTGTAAACGAACGAACAAAATGATAATGATCCTCATCTGCTGCATCATACATAATGTGCCCTATCCACCACAAGGAAGATAAATTATTGATAGCCAATGATCTTTTATGCCCATTCACTGAAAATGAAGAACGACTTTTTATAGAAGTTTCTCGTTTTCCTTCTCTATAGTCCATCACTTTTAAAATCCTTAAATGATAATCTAAAAAATCAGTGTTTTCCAGTGCAACCCACAGTCTTGGATCAACAGCTTCAACAGGACTTAAGTTTTTTAATTGTTCATGTAATAAGACAATATTGTCAAAAGCATGCTCATACTCATTTTCTTCAGGAATATACAAATTTTGATGTTCATACTCTTTTGATGTCCTAATCAAATTTCCCCCTTCTTCCATCTTATTTTTGATAATTTCTACGTTTTGTAGTTTATAAAAATTACCAAAATCATCATCAAAATTTGTATCAAATAAATCTAAAAATTTATCAGTAACAAT
>DXAP01000151.1 GCA_019116985.1 Candidatus Ligilactobacillus excrementavium
GTATTCAAATATTGGTGATGAAATTAAGAAAAATCCTTACATTGTAGATCTTGCATTGAGTGCTTATAATAAATTGGGTTTAACGCCAAATGTGACTCCTTTTCGAGGTGGTACGGATGGAAATTTCTTAACAGAAAAGGGAATCCCAACCCCCAACTTATTTAATTCTGGTAATAATTTTCATGGCAAATACGAGTATGTAACAGTTGAAGGAATGCAGCTAGTTGTTCAAACTGTCATAGAGATCTGTCAACAACACTTTAAAAAATCAAGTCGGTAAAACAGGAGTAATAGAGGACTTTACCGACAGGATATGAAGTTAGTTAGGCTGACTATGTTGGAGGGTGTGATATGGCTAGTCAAACATCTGGCAGTTAAAATAAATATTAGTAACAGATAAAATAATTAATACAGCCTCTAAACTAACAACATCTTAGTTTGGGGGTTGTATACTTCACAAAAATTTTTTGAATTTTGATTTGAAAAAGTGAGTAATATTTGTCTATAATTAGTAATGTAAAAAGGCTTTCATAAATTGGCGATCAGTTGCAGTGAAATAGCTTGATGATTTGTTGGTAGAGCAACTTACAAAATAAATAATTAGCAATTTATGTGAAACTATAATAGGCGGGGAGAAAAAATGGAAACTAAAATCAAAGAATTTTGGGATAAATTTTCGACTGAGCATCATTTAGAAAATGTGCTGGAACCAGAAGCTTGGAGTTTTGGTACAGATGCCGACGGTTTAGCGCAATTGGTCCAACAGGGTATCAAGACAGCGACGACTTCAGGTTTTGAATTATATGCTTTTGACGATGATCCATTGCCAAAAGTGGGAGAATATAATATTATTTTGAATAGCAAAGATGAGCCGGTTTGTGTTACACAGACCAAAGTAGTGGAAGTAATACCTTTTAAGTATATTTCTGAAGAACACGCCTACCACGAAGGTGAAGGAGACCGCAGTTATGACTACTGGCATCAGGTGCACGTAGATTTCTTTACAGCAGAATATGCTAGTTATAATGCAACTTTTACACCTGAATCAAAGTGTGTTTGTGAAGTTTTTGAATTGGTTAAATAAGAGCTGGGCTTCAGAATAGTGCCAAGTTTGCTAAAATTAGGAGGCAATCCATGGAATTTAGAACAAGTGATGATGTGCGATTAGAGTATGATGATATGGGTTCGGGCCAACCAGTAATGATCTTGAGTGGGATAGGTGGTAATCGCGTCATTTGGCGAGATCAAGTGACTGCCTTAGTTGAAGCGGGTTATCGGGTGATCAATATCGATGCCAGAAATCAAGGTGCTGCGCAGCATACTACAAAAGGTCTAAGGATCTCCCGACATGCCATGGATCTACGTGAGATCATGGTTGCTTTAGACATCAAAAAACCGATCTTGCTGGGAAATTCAATGGGAGCTGCGACGATTTTTGCCTATGCTTCTTTATTTAATACGACAGATGTGGCTGCGATCATTGATGTCGATCAAAGTCCAAAGATGATCATTGACGATGAATGGCATTATGGTTTTAAAAATAAAGTTACCTGGGATAATTTCCCGTCAGTTTTAAAAGAGCCGTTTGGTAGATCGACCTACCATAAATTGAAAGATGAGACTTATCGTATCAATAAGGAAGCACAAGAAAAGTATCCGTATGATGAAAAGCTGAATTATCCTTTCTTAAAAGACCATGCGTTTCAAGATTGGCGTGATGTGATCACACAATTCACTTGTCCATTTTTAATCATTGCCGGTGAAAAGTCACCGTTTTTTGACTGTAATTTTGCACCACTGATCGCTAAGTCTGCTCGCTATGGGACTTATAAGATCATACCAGAAAGCGGACATATCGTGATGGGCGAACAACCAGATGCTTTTAATTTGGCACTGTTGAATTTTTTGCAAGACAATAATTTGTAAGTGAACAACTAAGACGCTTCTGTCGGATGCTGATGGGGGCGCCATTTTTTTGGTATAAATAATTATTAGTCAGGTTACGTGAGCTAAAAGCCTGTGCCTATCCAACTTTAAACGATACATCAAAAACCACGATGTACCGTCAAAAGTCCGATAGTGCTCGACTTTTGGACAAGCTCACTTCACGTTGTTATAGAATTGGAGGAAAGGTCATGGACATTACAAAACCGTACATAGTTTATGAACTCAAGGGTAAACAAACGCAATTATTATTCATGGACTTAGTAATAGTTTTATTAGGTCTATGCTTGTTGTATTTGGGGTGGCCTGACAAACAGGCTGGGTATCTGATTTTTGGAGCTGTTTTGATCATAATTTTTGGTGGTTTAGGTTTGCATTTGTTAAAACAGTTTTTCACAGGCAAGGTTTTAGTTAAAATCACTGCTGCTGGCTTTTATGATCATTCCCGGTTGAGTTCGACTGGTAAACTAGTTAAATGGGAACAGGTCGTAAAGCTGACTGAATTGCCAGTTGGAGTTCAAGGGCAGGTCAGTGTGCGTTTAAAAGATGAAACAAATTATTTAGCTGCCTTACCTGCTTATAAACGGTTGTTAGTTCAACCACAACTCAAATTAGGTGAGGGGCCGTTAAATATTAGTTTGCAAAATGCACGTTTTGTGACTGCAGCTCAGTTGGTAAAAATCATGCAAACTTATCGGCAAGGACAAAAATAGCTTAGAAGTGGGTATATTTTTGAAAAATTTAAAATTTTTCGCATGCACGAAATGCTGATATAATACCAATTATAGCGTTATCATAATAAAAATGTAATCGAATTCAAAAAATAATTCCCTGCGCCTTTGTTTTTATGGTATACTTAAGATTCTAAATAAACCTGGAGGTGTTCAACCTATGAAAATTGCCGTTTTAGCCGGCGGGCGTAGTACCGAGCGAAACGTTTCAATTTCAAGTGGTTACCGGATTACAAATTCATTACGTGAGAAGGGCCACCAATCAACCTTTGTCGACCTGTTTCTTGGTTACGATCTACCGGCAGGAGCAAGTGTCGAATCAGTTTTTGAGGATGCCAATACGAGCAAGGACCTGCAGATCTCAGACGCTATCCTAACTGATGACGACATTAACGCCCTGCGCGAAGATGGTACGACCGAGTTATTCGGGCCAAATGTTTTAGATATTTGTAAAGCTGCAGATATTGTTTTCTTGGCATTGCATGGAGGCGATGGAGAAAATGGTAAGGTGCAAGCTGTACTAGATCTAAATAATATCCGCTATACTGGTAGTGGATCAACCGCTAGTGGTGTCTGCATGAACAAAGTTTATAGTAAAGAATTGATGCTATATAACAAGATCCAAACTGCAGCCTTTGTTGAGATCAAACGTGATGAAGGAACAAAGGGCCACAAGTTACCGTTTGATTATCCAGTAGTTGTTAAGCCAACTTCTGGTGGTTCTTCAGTCGGAACACATATTGTTCATGATGACGTTGAATTAGAGCAGAGTTTAACTGACGTTTTCCGCTTCGATAATAGTGCGATCATTGAAGAATTTATCGGTGGTCGTGAATTCTCATTAGGGGTGGTCAATGGTTATGCTTTCCCTGCGGTTGAGATCAAAGTTCATGATGGCTGGTATGACTTCGAGCATAAGTTCCAAGCAGGCCATACAGACTTCATTACCCCACCAAAAGACCTTGATCCAAAAGTGCATGCTGAAATGAAACGTGTTGCTGTAGAAGCAATGGATGCATTAGGCTTGCAAAACTATGGGCGGATCGACTTCTTTACTAATGATCGAGGAGTTTGGGTCATCGAAGGTAATAACTTACCTGGTATGACACCACTTTCCTTGTTGCCGCAAGAAGCGGAAAAGGATGGCGTCCCATACGCTGACCTTGTTGATAGTATCGTTCAAGGCAAAATGAAGATTTATGATGAAGGTATGAATAACTAAGTTAGTTTGAAAATACTTGATTTGTATACTTAATAAAACGTTAAAAGCACGAAATTTCCTAATTAATGGAAATTTCGTGCTTTTTAGCGATTAAAATATTTTAGTGTCCGTGTGTGTAAAGACCAGTTGATCTTAGTGACTCCAGCGTTAGTTGGCTCATTTAAGGAAGTTAAATTATTAATCCCTAAGACAAGATCCACGATCAGTTTGATAGTATAACCATGGCTAACTAATAAGACTTGGGCATTTTCAGGTAATTGAGTTGTGACTTCTTCAAAAAAGGATAAAAGTCGTTGTTTGGCCTGTGCATGTGTTTCGCCATGTGAGTATTTTTGCGAACCGTCTAGTAAGTTATGCTCAGCATCATAAAACTGTGGATATTTTTGCCATAGTTCAGCAATTTTTTGGCCATCCCATTGACCATAGTCAAACTCACGTAAACGCCAGTCGTATGTAACTGTCTGTGTGGGAGCGATTATCTGTGCAGTTTGGGCTGCACGTTGTAATGGACTAGAAAAGACATACTCAAACCTTTGCTTTGCTAGTTTCGCGGCTGTTTGTTGGGCTTGTTGCTTGCCGTTATCACTGAGAGGTGTGTCGATCAAAGCTCCTTGTAAAATATGTTGTGCATTAGCCAAACTTTGGCCGTGGCGGACTAGGTAAAAAATTGTCATAAACAGATCTCCTTGAATGTTTTCTAGTCATATTATAACGATTGAAACGTGACTTGTCTTTTACTTAGTTAGAAATATCGAAATTTTCTAATTTTGATCGTTATAAAGCATCTAACTAGCTATTTAGTTTCAGGTCTGGTAAATTAATAAGGAACATGCAGAAAAAATGCATTAGTTTATCTCAATTACCAGTTAAGGTATCGCAGAGGGTTTTGGAGTATTAAAGGGGAGAATAAATCCATGATGCCAGAAAAGTTACAAATTCAAAATGGTTTTAATTTCAGAGAATTAGGGGGTTACCAAACTATTGAAGGTAAGCACCTTAAGAAACGCAAATTATTACGATCGGCGGCTTTAAGCAATTTATCTGAACAAGACCTTAATTATTTGGATGAATATGGTCTACGTTATGATATTGATTTTCGCTCACCGAGTGAAAAACAAAAACAACCAGATCGGATACCGTCACAAACAGCTTATCATTTCGCGCCAGTTTTTACGGTCGATGAAACGAAAAGTCAGTCAGATGACCGGGCTGAAGATGAGCGACTAATGACTGAAAAAAATGCTGGCTTTAAGCAAATGCTCGATGCTTATAATGATATTGTGTTGTCGGACAATGCTAAAAAAGCCTACCGGAAGTTTTTCGATCTGTTATTGGCTAATGATCGAGATGATCAATCAGTCATCTTTCATTGTTCAGCGGGTAAAGATCGTACCGGAATGGGAGCGGTGTACGCATTAACGGCTTTAGGCGTTGATCAAGACACGATCCGGGCTGATTATTTAGTTTCAAATGAATTCTTAAAATTACGTCGTGGTTTTAAGCCAGCGTCTGAGCGAATACCAGCACAGCAACAAAGTGCGATCTACTCAGAAAACATTCAAGCATTAAGTTTCGTTTCGGGAAAGTATTTAGATTGTGCTTTAGGGACGATGCAACGTGAATACGGTACATTAGATCATTATCTCGAAAGTGAATTAGGTGTTGATAAGCAACAAAGAAAAGATCTCCAAAAAATCTATTTGGAAGATTAAGTCAAGTGGGGAGGCAAGCGAAAGCGGGCCTCCTTTTTCAAAAAAATTTTTAGGGGCACTACACCTGTTTAAGGTGAATTTGGGGTTGAACGTAGTTGATCTTGTTAATGGTTCAGCAAAAAGTAGTTAAAAGAGCTATTGGATATTTATTTTTTAGTGAATGGCTTTGCTTAAGTAAACCTATCGGAGGTGTCCATATGAAAATTTTATTTTGTTTAGAGAATCTAAAGATGGATGGCGCACACCGCGCAACGATCGTAGTTGGAAACTACTTATCGAAAATTTATGATGTTTCTTTTTATTCGTTATCAACGATCAAATCTTATTTTGAATTGGAAGCTCCACTTTTTGTCGCGAAACATCCCTATGATACTGGTAAAAGTTATCGGGGTGGCGCACCGTGGGATGATTTTGACCAACAAATAAAAGATTTGGTGCAAGTCATTAAAGAAAATCATTTTGATGCGGTAGTTTTAACGGCAGGGACATTGACTAGTTTTGCACCATTTATTAGGAAAGAATGTCCGCAAGTTATTCAGCTCGCTTGGATGCATAATAATTATCAAACTTATATGAACCAGTATTATAAGGACATGCAACCAGAGTTCCAGTCAGGATTAAAAACAGTCGATATGATCATCGCACTGACACAATCTGACGCTGACCAATTTGTTTTGTTAAATCGAAACACGATCCGTTTGTACAATCCGTTGACACTTGAGGCCAACGAGCGTTCTGACCTTAAAGAACCTGTGATCTCGATGGTTTGTCGAATGGATATCGCACATAAAGGATTAGATCTAATGGTAGAAGTCGGTGAGTTGTTGCCAGATCCGTGGCAGATACGTGTCGCCGGGACTGGACCTGATGAAAAAGAAGTACAAAAAATGATCACAGATAAAGGTTTGGAAGATAAAGTCATTTTGCGTGGTTCTTTAACTGATGATCAGCTACAAGAACATTATCATGATTCCTCGATTTTTTTGTTAACTTCACGTTGGGAAGGTTTGCCGTTGGTAGTCGGCGAAGCAATGACTTTTGGTTTGCCGATCGTGGCGACTGAAAATACGGGAACTGAGGAATATTTAAAGGAAAGTCGGTATGGTAGACTTGCTAAATTTGACAAAAATTCAGTTTATCGTGCACTAAAGCCGCTGATGGTTGATGAGAAAAAACGTCAACTATGGGGGAAGACAGCTTTAGCACGCTCCAATGAGTTTAGTGGTAACCGGATCATTGAACAATGGGTCCGCTTACTAGAGATCCTTAGTGGTCGCAAAAATGAAAAAGTATGATAATATGTATATTAGAAATTTAGTTAAAAGTTGCTAGGCATGGGATTTGTTGACCTGATATCTTATAATATGAATTATCTTTTTATAGTATTCTGATTACTAAGATAACTTTTGGTCAACAAATAGTTATCTGTTAAGACAAATTGTGCACAGGTTTTAATGGGTGCCTAGCCCAAATTTTGGGAGTTATTTTCTAAAAAGTTTTGACTAATTATTTAAAAGCTAAAGTAGTTTATGATTACAATCTATAAGAAAAGAGGGTGATCTTAGATCTATGTCGCAAAGTGTAGAATGGACTATTAGATTACTAGTAGCGGCTTTGTGTGGTGCGGCGATTGGCTTTGAGCGTTCAAAGTTGCGTAAAAGCGCTGGTATTCGGACGCACATGGTGGTTGCAGTAGCTTCGGCATTGATCATGTTAGTTTCAAAATACGGTTTTTATGACATTTTATCAACTAATAATATTGATTTGGATCCTTCACGTATTGCCGCTCAGATCGTGAGTGGGATCAGTTTTATCGGTGCCGGGACGATCTTGGTCCGCAAATCTCAAATCAGTGGTTTAACAACGGCTGCTGGTGTGTGGGCAGTTTCTGCGATCGGGATGTCGGTGGGTGCCGGGATGTATGTGATCAGCATCATTGCTACCATTTTAATTTTTTTGGTACAAAAGTATTTCCATGATGATTCACTGATCAATTCGCTAATGCGTAGTGTACGGATGCGATTGCATATTGAAATTGAACCCGGTCAAAAAAATTTAGAACAGCTGCGAAGTTTTTATAATGAGCAAGGTGTCAAGGATGCTTCATTTAATTTATTGGCGATCAATGATAAGATGATCGTGTTAGAATCAGACGCTCTGGTTAGTCATAAGTTTGATACAAACCAATTTTTGTTGGAGCTTAAAGATTTATCAGGTGTCCTTATGGTGCAAGTCTCAAATATGAAAGAATAGACAGGCTCAACCATAGTCAGGTATAGGAAAAACGACTTGGAGGAAATTTTTACATGTTAGAGAAGACAATTTATAGGAAACTTTTGAGTAACGCATTTGATATCCCAGTTTCTGTCACATACTGGGATGGTAAAACAGAAGATTATGGTGAGGGAACGCCCGAAGTTAAAGTTGAGATCCGCGAAGCTTTCCCGTTAAAAGAATTAACGGCTTCACCAACTCTGGTATTGGGTGAAGCCTACATGAACGAAACTCTCTTGATCGATGGCGATCGTGGCATTCAAAAGCTGGTGGCTTCTGCTTACCGCAAATCAGGCAGCTTTTTGAAGAAGAACTCTTTCCTAAAACATTTGCCTAAAATGTCTCATTCGAAAAATGATTCTAAAGAAGACATTCAAAGTCACTACGATATCGGTAATGATTTTTATAGTATGTGGTTGGATAAGACAATGACTTATTCTTGCGCTTATTTTAAAGATGAGGACGATACTCTAGAACAAGCACAGATAAATAAGGTTCGCCATATTCTAAATAAACTAGATATTACCGATGGTGGTAGTTTGTTAGACATTGGTTCTGGTTGGGGTACAGTTTTATACATTGCTGCAGAAGAATATGGTGTTCATGCCACAGGTGTAACACTGAGCCAAGAACAATATAATTATACTAAGCAACAGATCAAAGAACGCAACTTAGAAGATAAAGTCGATGTTTACTTGGAAGACTACCGTGACTTGCAAGGTCAGTATGATTTCGTAACTTCTGTCGGTATGTTCGAACATGTGGGTAAAGAAAATCTAGGCGAGTACTTTGCAACTGTTAAACGTTTGTTAAAACCAAATGGTCGTGCATTGATCCACGGGATCACCGGACAACATGATGGTGCTGGTGTTGACCCATTTATTATTAAATATATTTTCCCAGGTGGCTATATTCCCAATATGGTCGAAAACTTGCAACATGTAATGGATACTGGCATGCAATTGACTGATTTAGAACCATTACGTCGTCATTACCAAAAGACTTTGGAATGCTGGCGGCATAATTTTATCGAAAATTACGATGTAGTTAAGGGACGTTATGGTCAGAAATTTGCACGCATGTGGGATCTGTATTTGCAAGCTTGTGCTGCTTCATTTGAAGCTGGTAATATTGATGTTATGCAGTATTTATTGGTTAACGGAACCAGTGGAACGGGTACACCAATGACACGTCAGTACATCTATGATGCAGATAATAAAAAATAAATTTGAGTAAAAACAAAAGAGTGGGACAAAAGATGTTTTGAAGCCGATTTGTAACGACGATTGCGTTATTTTGGTTCGTAGCAAAGCGAAGAGCGAGAATGACATAATCATCGTTACAGTATGGCTTCAATCTTTTGGAACACGTTTAGGGTCGTTGATTTATCCCATTAAATGGGTTAAATCGATGGCCTTTTTTAGTATCACACAGTTAGCTAGTTATGCCCCAGCATAATTTTTGCGACAAGTAAAAAATCGCTATCCTACAATAGAATAGCGATCGTTTGCCAGCCAGAAAAATATTTTGTTAGTAGGTTTCAGTATCTTAAAATAGAAACGTTGGTATATCAAGCTTAATCTGAAATAGTGACGAAGGTATTATATTTCATATACTTGTAATGAAGTCGCATCCGCGAAAATTCAAATGGAGTTCCATTATTTAAAAAGAAGATCCCCTCCATCACACCGACGGGCTCGTTAGGTTTCAAATGTAACAGCTCCTGGTCATATTTGGTCGATGGTTCCGCAAAAATTGAGAGGAATGATTTGGAAACCGTTTGTCCAAAGGCTTGTTCGACGTAGCTAAAAATTGAACCTTCAATTTTTTTAAGTGAAAGGCTAGGTAAGATCTTGATCGGTATGTAACCAGTTTCGATCATAAATGGTTGCTCATCAAACAGCCGAAGCCGGTCGATCTTATAAACGAAGTCATCAGGCTTTAAAAACAGGTCACGTTGTATCTCTTCGGTGGGGCGAATGACTTCAAAATTCAATACTTTGATCTGGGGACTTTTACCGTTCATCTCAAAGTTATCTGACACACCCATGTTTGAACTTTCTTCATAATTAAAGACAGACTCATTTTTTAAATAGAGCGGATTAATAAAGGTCCCAGCGCCTCTTTTTTTAAAAATTACACCATCACTTGCCATCCGCGTTAAAGCACGCTTGATAGAGCTTCGACTAACTGAATAGTACTCAGACAATGAGCGCTCGTCTGGCAGTCGCATGGAAGGAAACTTTCCAGCAAAAATTTTTTTCTTTAGATCTGCAATGATTTTTTTATATACAAGTTCCGCCATGACAGTCTCCTTTAAGTAATTAACTGGTAAAACAATACAGATAAGTTATTTACGAGTTTTAAAGACAAGCAAATAAAGTCGGTATGTTTCACATCTCATCTTTAGTTTCCCACAAGTCAGCAGTTCGGACAAGCAGTAGAATTAAATTATAGAACTTGTTTCTAAAGAGAAGCAAGAAATTTTTTCAGTCGGAAAATTAAGAATTTGGAAATTTCTGTAAAATCTTTAAGGGTGACAGTTTCATTTGCAGAAAATATGTCTATAATTAAGGTACGAACATTACAGATAGTGGGTGGGAAAGTGCGGTTATCCATAATATTGATTATTTTATTACTGTGTTTAGTCGGCTTACTGATGGTGATCAGTGCAGTTGGCATGAAAGAAAAAGATGCTTTCGCAGTCCGAATTTTATTTTTCGCGTTGGGTATCTTTTGTATCATAATTGGGTTGTATATTTTATTCGATGTTTATTTGCCACAACATACTGCCGCCATAATGCTGGACTAAAACGGTGTTATAGCAAATATTATCTAACTATCTTTGTTTAGGGTATAATTAAGGATAAAATTGAAAAATATATGAGGAGAGTTGCAGATGCGATCAGTTGACCATAACCGAACA
>DXAP01000152.1 GCA_019116985.1 Candidatus Ligilactobacillus excrementavium
TAATACTAAATTGATCGATCTCCACCATAAAGGAACTGAAGCGATCGTTGAACAAATGCCTGCACTAAAAAAATATCTGGCAAAATAAATACATGAATCGTGGTCGTTAGCTTGTTGAAAGAAAAGCAAAGCGACCATTTTTACGTAAGAGAGTGAGACAAAAGATGTTTTGAAACCGATTTGTAACGGCGATTGTATTATTTTGGGAGCGAAGCGAAAGACCAGAATAACCCAATCGTCCTTACAGCAATGCTTCAATTTTTGGGGACACATTTAAGGGCCATCGATTTAACCCATTTAATGGGATAGATCGATGGCCCTTTTAGAATCGAACAGCTAATTATGTCCCAGCTTTGTACATCGCCAAACTCTTTTTAAGAAACTCATTTCATTTCTTTTGGTTGATTTTCGTCAGCATACTGATAATATAACTGGCGGAAAATGTAAATGATCATAGCTGTTAAGAAGAATGAAAAAACAACATCGGACATAAAATGTGCGCCAATAACTACACGTGAAAGCCCCATCAATGCTCCATAAACAATGCCAATGATCCACCATACTTTTTGTGCTTTTCCCTTAAAGAACCATGAGAAAACGATCAATAATGTTGCTGCTTGTGTGTGCCCCGAAGGAAAAGACATATGTCCTGTAACTCCATTGATAGTCAGCCAATTAGTAAAATTGCTCTGTGTTTTATTTAATTCATAAGGACGAACACGCCCCCAAATTTCTTTTAACCCCTGATTAACTTGAAGCGAAAACCAGACTGTTAGTGAAGCAAAAACAGCGACTAACATTAAACGTTGGATCGTTTCCAGCCGAAAATGACCCAGCCAGTACTGAAAAACAATAGTCAAAATAGCAAAAATAAGCAGCCAGATCCAATAAGCTTTGCCTACGCTCAAAGCAGTATCCGCATTATCACTATTAGCAAGTCCGATCGGCTTATGATGATCAACATTTGAGCTGACCGTAAGAATATACCCTTCAACTTCATTTAAGTATTGCTTTAGCTGCCAGCCTGATACTGCCAGCCCCCCACTTCCCAATAAATATTTAAATAAAACAGGACCTTGCATTTTAAAAGCAAACGTCAAAGCAATTTGTCCACTGATCACGAAAATTAAATATTGCGGAAACTCACCAACACTTTGAAATAAAGTACCAAAAACACTGCGATAATTAATGACCGTGTTACTGACCTGCAAGTCTCCAAAAGCAGCGATCACTAGTAAAATCACACCAATTACCGCACTAATACTAAAAAGTTTCTTTTGTTGTGAAAATGACAAATCAATTCTCCTCTCAAATATGGTTGACTCTAAACTACTAGTTCAGCATAATCTTAAAAAGTAAAAAAGCATTGAGCTTTAAGTAATTTTTGTGTAAAAAATGCAACATTCTATAATTTCAAAGCTATTTATTCCAAATCATGCATCAGACTAAAGTTTGCCAACTACACAATTTGCTTATACTCGCAACAAAAACGCGAGAGTGAGACAAAAGATATTTTAAAGAAGATTTGTAACGGCGATTGCATTATTTTTTGGAGCGAAGCGAAGGGCCAGAATAAGGCAAGCATTGTTACAGTATAGTAAGGTTTCAATCTTTTGGAACACGTTTAAGGGCCATCGATTTAACCCATGTAATGGGTAGATCGATGGCCCTTTTAGGATCGGACAGCTAATTATGTCACAGCCTTGCTTGACCCTATTTAAGATTCACTTAATTTGACAAAAAACATTATTTCTAACCAACTTCCACTCTACAATACTGAAATCATCGCGTGTCCGTCCGTTAGTATCACGTTCTGTGATCCTGCTCTTGCTTTATTTGCTTATTTTACTCTTTGTCCCCATTGTCACTTTCTTGTACTACAGAACTTGGACCTGGTTCATAGGTCACTTTATTGTGTAACACTTGTGTAGCTACCCACAGTAATACCAAGGATACTACAATGAAAATCAATAAAATCAAGAATGACTGTGTGATCTGCCCGTTACCAAAACCACCAGTTAACGACTCACGGAATGAATATACTGACCAAGTCATTGGTAAGAATGGGTTGACCGCTTGGAAAAATCCGTTCATTCCGGTCGTAATTTCAATTGGAAATGAACCCCCACTGGCACCTAATTGAATCACTAACAAAATCATTCCAATAAATCGGCCTGGATTATCAAAGGCGATAGACAGCAGCATGACAATATACATAGAGGCTAACGAGAACATGACCCCGTTTAACAGGAAGCCACCGACATTTTGCGGTGTCAAACCGACAGCCATCATCAATAACAATTCGACCAAGGCATTAGCTACAGCAACTATGCCGCCAATAGCGACCTTACTGCCAAACCATCCATTAGCTGTACTATCGTTACCACCCATTTTACGTAGCGGATAAACTAAGTTAAAGACCAGTGCCCCAACATACAAAGCGACCGACAACATATATGGTGCCAATGCAAAGCCGTAATTAGGAACTTTACTGTAATTGCTGTGCTGCAGTTTCGTTGGTGCAGCAAACATTTGCGCGTTTTTCTTGTCCAAGTTAGTTGAGTTGACCTCTTTAGCACCATCTTTCAAACTCTTAGACAAAGTCCCTGTACCATCAGTAAGTTTATTAGATGCGTCATTTAATTTATCGGAATTGCCTGCCAATTGTGCAGAGCCATTCGCTAGGGTATCGATCCCATTAACTAAAGTTGGAACTTGTGAATTTAACTGACCGATGCCGCCAGCAAGTGTGTCCGCTCCAGCATTTAATTGTCCTCCGTTAGCATTCAACTGACTTGTACCATTGGCTAACGTATTAATTCCGCCGACTAATGTTGGAACTTGTGCACCCATCGCAGTTAAACCGCCATTTAACTGACCGGCACCACTCCGTAGCTGAGTACCATTTTGGTTCAACTGTGAAGCACCATTAGCAGCGGTTTTCACACCATTAGTATACTGCGTTAAACCATTCAACATCGTCGGTAATGATGACTGACTAGCAATTCGTGAAACTTGACCTCTAATCTGGTCGGGGTCAGTCGTATAATGATATGTTCCATTAGATTTCTGACCATTAACACCAGTATTTAACTGAGTTGAGGCTGATTTCAATTGGCCAGCAGCACTTTCAAGTGCAGTCAACTGTTTTTCTACAGTTGTAGCATTCATAGCTGTATCGTCACCACTCATATTGGCTGATAGTTGCTTGATCTGCTTAGTCATCCCAGATAGAGCAGTTAATGATTTTTGCGCATTGTTCAACTTGGTCTTAGCCCCATCAACCGTTTCTTGAATAGTCTGGATATTTTTCAAGGTTTCGCCATTTTCTTGACTATTTTTAATGATCTGCTTCAGATCCTCCTGAGATCCAGCCATCTGTTCTTGCTGATTTTCTGGCAACTTTGCAATTACAGTCAAAACTTGCTTCGCTTTAGTAGCACTATCAGAGTCATTAGCACCAATTGAATTCAATTGTTCCGGTAAGCCACTCAATTGTGTACTAAAATCATTGATCATCGTGTTCATTTCAGCAGCTGTTGTATCCAAAGCAACCAATTGTTTTTCATTTTCCGGTGTTATTAAACTATTCAAGCCTTTCTGAGCGGCCGTAATTTTAGGCAACTGTTCTTTTAATTGTCCAGTTAGCACTACAACTGAATCAGAGACAGTGTTACCCAAAACATAAGTTGCAGCAATACCTTGTGGTAACGAAGATAATTGACCAGCAGCTTTTTTCAACTGGTCAGAATTTCCAGCTAACTGTTGCAAACCACCGTTCAACTGACCCACAGCACCAGTGTACTGGTCAACACCGCCACTTAAAGTCTGGGCGCCATTTTGCAATTGACTAACGCCACTAGCTAAGGGTTGCGTACCTGATTGTAAAGTCTGTACGCCTTGATTTACTTGGCTCACAGCACCTGTATATGTGTGTAACCCTTTATCTAATACCAAAGAACCGTCAGCAAGTTGGACGATTCCTGCACTTAAAGGTTCAACCCCGGCATGCATGGTCATCACACCATCATTTAAGGTTTTAACACCAGCCGTATATGTTGTTAACCCATTTGACAATGCCTTAGATCCATCACTTAGTTTGACAGTACCCTTAGCAGCTTTGCCAAATCCTGCACCAACTTGCTTGACCACGCCAAACATAGTATCAGCGTATGCAGTTGAAACAGTTTTGCTAACTTTATTGTTTAACTGGCCAGCAGCTTCCTTAGTGATGACCTGACCAATATAATTCAACGAATCATTGGTTTGATATTTTAAATTCATTTTCTGCGGCTTATCGTTCAGAACTGTCGCAGCGTTTTTAGAAAAGTTTTTAGGAACAGTCACTACCATATAGTATTTATGATGTGACATTCCCTCTTTAGCCTTTTGTCCACTGACAAAATGCCACTCTAACCCATCCTGTTTTTTCATATTAGCAACTAGTTGGTCACCGACATCTAGTTGCTTGTCTTGAAAAGTCACTGGCCGGTCATCGTTAACGACCGCCACGGGTAACTTATCAACATTTCCGTATGGATCCCAGACAGACTTTAAAAAGAACACCGAATATAAAAAAGGAATAAACATAATTCCTATCAAAGTAGCCAGAATGATCTTATGTTCCCGGATCATGCCGAACTCCTTTTTGATCATTTTCACTGAAATTCACTCCCATGCCAAATTTAAAAGCCTATAAAATTGCACTTCTTTAAACAAAGAACTAACGCAAAAGGTTGATTTACTGCGCATTCATCGTATAAAAAATCGTTTATAGATTTTAACAATCCATAATATACTCTATATATCCATGAAAAATAACACCTTTGAATAAATTTTTTCAAAAAAATAAGCCAACCAAGTTTACATAAAAACTCGGTCGACTATCCTTACTTAGATACCTTTGCGGTGTAATGCGTATGAATACGTCAGCGGTATGATCACTGCAATAATTAACGAAACGATTATTAACCATTCTTGCTGGAGAATGGTATTTGCCAAGAAGATGATCCCACAAATGACAAATATCCATCCTCCTAAACGATTGGTTTTTCGCCAGTTTTCTTTACTACTGAGCGTCCAGGAAACACGATATCCTATCGTTTTGTTTTGCTTGACCTTTGGCAAGTAATTACCCAAAATGATAAAAACTACTCCCAATAATAAATTTGAAATAATATCAGAATTAATTTGGTATCCAAGAGAATATCCAAAAATCATAATTGCCGTAACGAATTCGACCCACGGCACGATCCAATAGATCACTTTTATAACCTTGATATCAATATTTCTTTTATGCTTATCCAGATTTATAAATACCACCACGAAGAGCTGCACAGCAACCATGATCAAAGGAAATCCATAAACTGTCATTGCTTTATTACTCCACCCATTTGGTTGACCAGAATGCAGCGTAAAATGGGTAGCGATTTGGTTTGGCAGTTTATTCCACAGTAAGAACCCAACTATCATCGGAGCCAAAGTTAATAAAAAAGAACCCACGATCGTCTTTATTTCTTTATCTTTTTTCATTTGTACTATTCTCCTTCAACTCCTCCAACCAGGCCACAATTTCTTCAAGAATTAAGGTATCCAAGTCATAATAAAAGAAATTTTTTCTTTCCAAATCAAGTCCTGTTTTTTAATACTTTTAATATAAAATTGCTGCCAGCACATATAATATTGCAATATGAGCCGGATAGAAGATGTAAAAAAAGTATTTCATTCCTGGCCCTTTTTGTCCGTTATAGAACCAAATCGGAATAATAGCAAAGATCATTATCCACTGGCTTGCTCCAAATATTCCATAGATCAGTGCGGTTAAGGCGATCAACAAACACTGTATCTTACGCTTATCCCTGAATAGGTATAATAATGGGATCAATAAAACCATAAAGTTGTTTTCAGCTAAAATAATGGTTGGAAAAACGCCGACTACGATCTGCATTACTACTAAAGGTATTGAATGATTGCCAACTATTACGGTAGCGATAACTGTGAAAATAAATGGCAAAGCAAACCACAAGATCCCTAACCAAATATGTTTAGCCTTATCACCATGTCTAGCTGCCTGGAATTGATCGACCCCTGCCATAAACATCGTCCCGATAAACAAATCACGGAAAATATTATTGATCAAGACCACTTTGTCAAAGGCAATCGTTTTTTCTAGAAAACTTGTCATAACTGACATCAATATCATAAATATATATAAACGCGTCATGTATTTCTTTTTATCATGAGTATAACTAAATCCAATTACACTGGTGAAAAAGAAAATAGTTGCAACTGGTCGTCCAAACCAATCTAACCAATTTGGCGCTCCCATCGGTTGAAACATCTGGTGCACATGATCAACAACCATTAAAATAATTCCCATGATTTTTAGATCAAAGGTTGAAAAACCCTTAACCCTTGTAGCATTTACCATCTTTACCTCCATCAATTTAAATTAATATTATTGTCAAATTAACATAGCGTAATTCTACCACAGCTATTTTTCGTAACAAAAACTTTTTTAAAGAGGCAATTTTTACTAAACCTGATTTTTAAAATAAAAACAGCTTGTCTCTATTTAATAAGTTCAAAACAATAGCAGACAAGCTGTTAACTAATTATTTTTCTTGGCCTAGTTCTTCTAACAATGCAATAAAGAGATATGAGCTCGACTTAGCCACGGGGTCAATATGGCCGATCGAACGCTCACGCAGATAACTGGAACACCCCTTAGCAGCTTTCATTTCTTTGGTTTTTTCAACAGCCTCGTCAATTTTAGCATACGTGAGCTCATGTTTAGCAAAGGCCTTGGAAGCTGGATCCCAGAGATCGATCAATGTCTTCATTCCAACGTCTGACCGACCACGTTTCTTCATCGATTCTGTTGCTTCTACCAACAAAACTTCCAGGTTTGTTTCGCCTTCCTTGGTCAAGCGAGCCATCGTTAAAAAAGCTGTCCCGATCAAAGCACCTGATGCGCCACCGATCGTACTAACTAAAGCCATTGCCGTTGTTCGATAGACCATTGGGATCGTTGTTGGCTTTTCGTTAGCGAAGGCCTCTTTAACGGCTTGAGTACCGCGGTTCAAGTTTGTTCCATGGTCACCATCGCCGATTGCAGTATCTAATTCATTCAGTGTATCCGTATTTTGTTTAATATAATCCACCCAACGTGTGATCCAATTAATTGTTTGTTCAACTGTTAATTCCATTCTTCTCATTCCTTTAATATTCGTTATCTATGCCTGTCTTATCAACTACCAAGCAATCGCTTGAGTATCTTGTCGTAAGTATTCTTCCCAACCATCATCCAATTTCGTAATAGTCAATGAAATTCCGAGCATATCGATTGCTGTAACGAAGCTGCCTACCTTAGAGAAAACTACATTGATTTGTTTTTCAGCTAATTTGTTTAAAACATCGTTAGCAAAAATGTATTGCTCCATTAATGGAGTAGCTCCCAGTCCATTCACTAGAACTGCATATTTCCCACTTGTTGTGTTAAATGACTTGCTAATTTTTTCAACCAATTCTGTGGCCATTTCTTTGGACGGGGCCAATTTTTCAGTAGCATATCCACGTTCATTGTGGATCCCCACTCCGTATTCCAATTCATCGTCTTGTAATTCGAAACCAGGATGACCAACCGCCGGCACTGTTGCTGCACTGAGTGCCAATCCCGATCGTTTTAGTATTTTCGACCACTGACTGGCCCAGTTTAGCTAGGGAATCTAGGTCCATACCATTCTGTGCCGCTGCTCCGCATATTTTTTCGACAAAAACTGTTCCAGCTACACCACGTTTGCCTTGTGTTTCAGCAGAGTCTTCTACTGAAATATCATCAGCTACTACAACGGTTTTGACGCGGTGATCATCAAATTCAGCCAGTTCCTGGGCAATTTCAAAGTTCATAACATCGCCAGCATAGTTTTTAACGATCAATAAAACACCTTGTCCTTGGTCAGCAGCCTTAATTGCTTTATAAATTTGATCAGGGGTTGGCGAAGTATTGACTTGACCAGCTACCGCAGCAGACAACATTCCTGCACCAATAAAACCCAAATGCAAAGGTTCGTGCCCGCTGCCACCACCAGAAACGATCCCGACATGGGGAACAGTAGTAAACTCTTCATCTGTTCGAACGACCGCACATGTCTGTGGTAATTGCTTAACTCGTTGTGCATTGGTTTTGACAAAACCACCCACCATTTGCGTTGTGATATCTTCAATACTATTGATAATCTTTTTCATGATGCTCTCCTTCTTTATTCCCATCGTAAAACTAATGTTTTAATGGGACCTCTTTATTTCTACATTGGTTATTCTAGATGAATCCGATTCCAAAATGAACGAACAAAATACTAGTTTTGTACGTTGCACTATCTTAGTCAAACTATACAAATTCTTCCAGTTACCCTATGCTATAATTTGAAAGAGAAAAGCAAAAAGTAGCCGGGATATAACTAGCTGTGTAATTCTAAAAGGACCGTCGACCTATCCCATTAAATGGGTTAAGTCGACAGCCCTTAAACGTGTTCCAAAAGATTGAAGCCGATTTATATTTTACATAGACTATAACTAACACAAGGAGGAGTTACTAATGTCTTACATTTTACAAAAAAAGATTGCTAACTCTTTTCAGAAGTTAGTCGAAAAAAATGGTTTTGATCATGTTTCTGTTACTATCCTAATGAAAGAAACCGGCATCCGCCGACCTACATTTTATGAATATTTTCAAGACAAATATGACCTCTTAGCATGGTATATAGATGATACTCTCACCGATATCATCGAAAACAATATCGGCTATTTGCCGTGGAGAGAGATCATCTCATTGACTTTTTTTGAATTCGACGCTCACCGTCGTTTTTATAAAAACTGTGTTCAAGAACAACACGAGATCGACTTAGCTGCCAAAGTTTCCATTCATTTGCAGATCATGATCGACCAACTTCCTGCCAAACAAGCAACAACGGCTAAGAAAAATGCAGCCTGGCTGCAACTATTAACTTTAGGCAGTGGACAGGCCATCGTTCACAACTTACTGAGTGAACATCCTGTTGACTATGAAATTTTAGTCCAACAAACGATCCAGGCGCTTGAGACAACCACTGTTTAGTTCCAAGCTGGGGTATTAACAGTCGCATTTAAGGCCGTCAGCCACTGTTCATCGCGCAGTCGTAAAAGAGTCAACGACATCCCCCGCATTCCGTTAGCTGCCATAAATGTCCCGACTTTGTCAAAAGCAACTGCTACATTTTCTAATTCTAACAATTGCAAAACATCGTTATTAAAGATCATGCTTTCCATCGTGGTGATCCCCCCTAGAGAATTCACCAAAACTGCATAGGTTTCTCCAGGTCGCCATCGAAAATTAAGTTGCAGCTTTTTAACCAGCTCTTCTGCCAATAGCTCTGATGACTGAAATTTCTCTTTCCGGTAACCAGGTTCACCGTGGATCCCCGCGCCATAAAAAATTTCATCATCTTTTAAATAGAAAGTTTGTTGGTTGCTGGCCGGAATGTATGCCCCAGAAAAAGCAACCCCGATCGTTTTAACCTCCGTTAAGAGCTGAGCGGCTAGTTCATTCAGCTCTTCCATCGTAGCACCTTCACGTGCTGCCTCTCCGATAATTTTAGCGACAAAAACTGTTCCTGCCACACCTCTGCGTCGCTTTTTTAGAGAAGCATTGTCCACTGAAATATCATCAGTCACCACACACATGCCTACTTCCCAGCCAGAAGACGTTAACTGCTGTTTGGCCTGTGTAAAATTAGCAACATCAGCTGGAAAGTTTTTTACGATCAAAAATACCTGTTGTCGGTTAGTGATTTGGCTGACAAAAGCAACGATCTCATCCGCAGTTGGTGGAGTAAACACTTCTCCCATAATAGCTCCAGTTAACATTCCATTACCAACAAAGCCCCAGTCAGCAGGTTCATGACCGCTACCACCACCAGAAACCACTGGAATATTTTGATCATGAAAAGCGCGATCACTAAAACCACGGGTTTGCGCACTTCTTTTTAATTGTGGATAGGCCTGCTCAATTCCCGCTATCATATCAGTCAACAGACTGTCTCGTTGGTTAATTATATTCATCACGTTCATTCCCATCTTTAACTTTCGCAATCATTATAACGTAATATCTACCATTTTCTCAATTTAACCCTGCCCTAAAAGAACTTAATTAACTTTGCAAAGTGTTTTAAGCAGTGTAGAATAATTTTAAAAGGAGGCTATTTTATGTGATCGGTCAATACCCACTTACTTGGGTGATCAATGATATTTTTGCCATTATTTTATTTTTCATGTGCTTATTTCATGCACTACGCCAAAAAAATTACCAAAACAAAGTCTTTGAACTAATTATGTTTGTTTTTGGTGCTGGGATTTTCGAACACGTCGGGGTCTTCATAACTCATACCTATTCGTATGATCCTCACCGTATCATGATGGCTGGAGCGATCCCCTTAGCAACTCTACTGATCGAGGCTGCGATCGTTTATTCTTCGACCATTTTATTCGAATACCTAAATATGAAATCCTGGATGTCAATTTGGGTCGTCGGTTTTCTTTGCGTATTCCAAGACTTTTCGATCGACCCTGTCTACGTGCATGACCGTTACATGTTTAACGGCGTGTTAAGCGGACAGTGGAACTGGGCTTTTAAGTATCATAACAGCTTTTTTGGGATCCCATACCAAAACTTTACCGGTTGGGTCTACATGACGGGCTTTTATGTAGCTCTATTATACTTAGACTATTGGTTAGCAAAAAAATATTCCAAACGTTGGTTACAAACCGCTACACCTTTCTTGGCTGGTTTGTTACTGATCATACCATTACTTGCCTTTGGAATGTTCTTGATCGATGGTAACAGCAAATTAGTGCCGGAATTAGTCAAGCTAGTCATTGCTTGTCTGATCGGGATCGGCCTAATGATCGCTAACTGGAATAAGATGAAACCGATCGATATTAAACAAGATAAGATTATTTTTACCATACCATTATTGATCCAAGTCTATAACCTGGTGATCGGTTTTGGACTACAACTCAAACAAGCATATATCCCACTGATCGTCTGCACGATCATTGAAATTTGCTACTTCGGCTATCTATACCGTAAAGGCAAGCGTTCTGCGCGTCTTAGTTTTAATAACAATTAACACAAAATAAGAAATGAAGCTGGGACATAACTAGCCGTTCGATTCAAAAGGGCCGTCGATTTAGACCCCATTAAATGGGATAAATCGGCGGCCCTTAAACTTGTTCCAAAAGATTGAATCATCTTTTATCGCACTCTCATTTTTGAATAACTAACCTATTTTTCTAAACCTTCAGCTATCTTGTCTAGGTTCCACTTCATCATAGAATAATAACTGTCTCCCGTTTCGCCTTTTTTAGCGACTGAATCGGTGAAAAGCTTATTCTTAGAAACTGGGATCCCAGTATCCTTAGAAACAGTCTTCATTGGACGATCATCGACACTAGTTTCAACGAAAAGTGATGGAGTTTCTGTCTTACGTAATTTCTCGACTAAACTCTTAGTTTGTTCAGGCGTTCCTTCTTCTTCAGTATTAATTTCCCAGATATATTCAGATGGAACATCATAGGCCTTAGAGAAGTATTTAAAAGCACCTTCACTAGTAACGATCAATTTCTTTTCTTTAGGGATATCATTAAATTTAGATTTAGCTTCCTTGTCTAATTTGTCTAACTTAGCGACATATTTATCCAAGTTTTTCTTGTAAAAGTCCTTATTATCAGGATCTTTTTGAGATAAACGTTTCTCGATATTCTTAGCATAAATAATACCATTTTCTAAATTCAACCACGCATGTGGATCTTCTTTACCCTTGTCGCCTTTTCCTTCCAAGTAGATCACATCCACACCGTCACTAACAGCAAAGTAATCCTTGTCTTTTTTCTTGTTAGCATTTTTCACTAACTTGTTGAACCAAGCATTACCGCCCGTTTCCAAGTTGATACCATTATAAAAGATCACGTCAGCGTGAGATGTTTTTTGTACGTCTTCTGATAATGGTTCATACTCATGTGGATCTTTACCAACAGGGACCATACTGTGTAAATCGATCTTATCTTTACCAATATTTTTCGTCATATCAGCAATGATCGAGTTTGTAGTAACTACCTTAACTTTATCGTTATCCTTAGATTTGCTCTTACCATTGTCATCACTGGAACAACCAGCTAGAAAAATAACCGCCACGCCAAATGTGAGGAGAGCTGCTAAACTTTTTTTGATTTTATTCATTATTTACTAGTAACCTTCCTTTTAAAGAAATTTTGTTTTGGTGAAATAAAGAAACTAATTATGAAAAATACTGCTGCAGTCAAGACGATACATGAACCAGCTGCAATATTGAAACTATAACCGATAAACAATCCTAATACTGATGAAACTGCCCCCAAAGTGGCAGAAATGAAAATCATTACTTTGAGACTATTTGAATAAAGATAAGCCGTTGCGGCCGGTGTGATCAACATTGCTACGATCAAAATCGTACCGACACTTTGCATAGCTGTTACAGCTACTAAAGTCAGTAAGATCATTAACAAATAATGGTAGAAATTAACTTTCATTCCCATTGCTTGTGCCATGTTTGCATCGAAAGAAGTGATCAATAATTCTTTGTAAAATAGGTAAACAATTATTAGTACAACGATCGAAACTCCAATTGATATCCATTTGTCAGTATCCTGTACAGCCAAAATATTACCGAATAAAATGTGGAATAGATCCGTCGAACTATTCGCAACTCCGATTAAGATCACCCCTAAAGCCAAAAACGAACTAAAAGTGATCCCAATTGCGGTATCGCCTTTAATTACGCTGTTTCCTTTAATATACGTAATAATAACTGACGCTAATAGACCAAAGGCAATTGCTCCAATAAAGAAATTAATACCCATAATAAAAGAAATAGCCACACCAGGTAAAACAGCATGCGAAATAGCATCACCCATCAAGGACATTCCACGTAAAATAATAAAACAACCTACGACCCCAGAGACGATCCCAATTATAACTGCTGTCACTAAGGCATTTTGCAAAAAATGAAATTCATTTAGCCCTTGAATAAAATTCGCGATCACAATTAAGCACCCCCCATAACCAAATTCTCGCCATAAGCCTTACGCAAGTTATCCCGATTAAAAACTTCATCAGTCTTACCGCTCGCAAGTAACTTTTTATTTAAAATTACCAACTGGTCGAAGTAATCTCTAACTTTACTCAAATCATGATGCACGATCAAAATTGTTTTACCTTGATCCTTAAGTGTTCCTAATGTTTCCATAATGATCTGTTCACTAACTGAATCGATCCCGACAAAAGGTTCATCTAAGAAAATATAATCAGCATTCTGAACTAAACAACGTGCCATTAAAACCCGCTGGAACTGTCCCCCGGAAAGTTCACTGATCTGTCGATTGCCATATTCTTTCAGATTGACCTTTTCTAAGGCCTCATCGACTTGTTCCCACTGCTTTTTACCAACTTTTTGGAATAAACTTAAGTGCGCATATGTACCTAATGAAACGCACTCTCTAACTTTGATCGGGAAAGTATAATCAATATCACTTTTTTGTTCCACATAAGCAACATGAGATAATTCCTTTTTTGCTTCATTATCATTGATCAAAGCTTTTCCTCCGAAGTCAATAATATTTAAAATTGCCTTTAGCAAAGTAGATTTTCCAGCCCCATTTGGACCGATGATTCCCGTGATCGTTGGACCCTTGATCTTCAACGATACATTTTCCAAGGCTAATACATCATTATTGTAAGAAACTTGGAGATTTTGTGTCTCGATCATGTTAACCCTCCATTCAAAATATATTTAATCAACCTTACAAAGTTAGGTTAACATAACTTATATTTAATAATAAATGAAAATATGTTCATAATTGATTAAGAATACGCTAACATTAGTTAATAAAACCATGTTTTTGCTTGACATTTTCTAGCAAATTAACTGATTTTTTCAGCAAATAATATTCAGTAAAAAACATCTGTTTCAAAAGTACTGGCGTTAATTTTTAATTTTTATAAACAAAAATAGCAGTAACATATTTTTAAATACATTACTGCTATCAAGTTAATTAAAATTTATTTTTTAAGCTAAGGCCGCTGTGATCTCACGGTTAAAATCGTCAAGATCATCTGGTGTCCGACTTGTGATCAACTTATGCTTTTCATCGATCACAACTGGTTCATCAAGAACTTGCGCACCTGCATAGTATAGATCAGGACGGACTGAAGTAAATGCTGTCAACTTCAATGCTGAAGATAAACCAGATTGAACGAATAACTGTGGTCCGTGGCAAATAGCAAAGACATTCTTATTACTTAACAAGAAGTCTTTAACAAAGTCAACAAAGCGTTCATCAACACGTAATTGATCTGGTGAAAAACCGCCAGGGATCAACAATGCATCAAAATCATCAACTGAAACATCATCGATGCCCTTATCGGCTGTTAATTCCAAACCATGTTTCCCTGCAATTTTACTGCCGGCTTCATTTTCAATAGTTGTGACCTCATGACCAGCCTTTTGTAATGCTTCAACAGGTGAAGTATATTCAATGTCTTCAACGTCATTTGTAACAATTACTGCTACTTTACTCATTATCTAAGTCCTTCCTTTCATGTTTATCCTAAAAATTATCTACTTAAAACTAGCTAAAATTCGTAAGATACCCTTACTTCTTTCGCTACATTTTAGTTATAACATTTCTTTTACATTTTTCTCAAAAATTCTGCTTACAGTATCATGGATCTATTTGAAAACAGAAAAATTCCTGCTTAAGAAAAAGTTCTACTACAACACAACCAAAATATGATCATTAACGTTAATAAACGCCATCAAAAAGAACCTTTTATTTTAGCAATACTCTGCTATTTTTAAGCTAGTGCAGCAGTGATCTCACGGTTAAAGTCGTCAAGATCATCTGGCGTGCGGCTAGTGATCAATTGGTGTTTTTCGTCGATCACAACTGCTTGGTCAAGCACTTTTGCACCTGCATAGAATAAATCAGGACGAACTGATTCATAAGCAGTTAACTTCAATGCTTGAGATAAGCCAGTTTGAACGAATAATTGTGGACCATGGCAGATAGCAAAGACATTCTTATTACTCAACAAGAAGCCTTTAACAAAGTCAACAAAACGTTCGTCAACACGTAATTGATCTGGTGAAAAACCACCAGGGATCAACAATGCATCAAAATCATCAACTGAAACATCTGCAATACCCTTATCAGCCGTTAATTCTAGGCCATGTTTACCATCGATCTTACTACCAGCCTGATTTTCAATAACTGTAACTTCATGTCCTGCAGCCTTTAAAGCATCAACAGGTGAAGTAAATTCAACGTCTTCTACATCATTAGTTACAATAACAGCAACTTTACTCATTAAGAATACTTCCTTTCAACTTTATGATAGTATATATAATAAACCTAGTTTACATTTGATACAATAACGCACTTTTAGGTGCCCTGAGATGTGCTAGGTAAAAATTAAAATAGTAAGGTGATTTTTATGACGGATGTTGTCCGTAAAGACGTCAAACAACGCCTGGAAGATGGTGATTATAGCTGTGCCAAAGAACTGACCTTATCAATGTTTAGTGGCAAGTGGAAAATTGTGATCCTCTTTCATTTAGGTACGGATGGTGCCTACCGTTTCAACCAGTTAATGCGTTTATTACCGAAAGCATCACACAAGGTATTGACTAACCAGCTACGTGAAATGGAAGAAGATCAATTGATCTCGCGTAAAGTGGTTTCAGATTCGCAAGTCCAAGTTTTCTATGAAATAACTGAATTAGGTCGGACATTAATGCCCATCATTAACCAAATGTATGAATGGGGTACAAAACGGATCAAGCAGTTACAAGTCACGCCAACCTTCAATATTAACGAAGATGAAGCGAAAAAATAACTCGTTTATTAAAAAAGCTGCTAAACAGTTGATGCTAGGCAGCTTTTTTTATTTTGGAAAAATAAAAACTTACTGTATGCATCACATTGACTCTCCTTAGTTTCCACCATAAATATAATTTTTTTATATATAAAGTGTCATATAATATAATTATATTATATATTTATGTTGAAAAATTCACAAGAAAACGGTATCATATACATGCAAACAAATATTTAGGGAGGAAGTTATCATGACCGAAGAAAAGAAGCAAAACCAAGAACCACAAGTAGAAGATCTTTTTTCAACCAAGGACATCGATACTACGATCACAGGTATAAAAAAAGATTCTGATACTTGGATCGACCAAGCAACAGAAAAAACAAAAGCAATTAGCGGTGAAACATACGTCAAATTAGATTGCGGTATTCTCACCGTCAACCAATTAAATTACTTTTTAAATTCAATGCCATTTGAATTGACCTTTGCTGATGATAATAACCAGTTCTTATATTACAATAACATGATGCCAGCCGATGAAATGCTAGCTGGCAGAAAGCCTAGCCAGGTTGGTAATGCAATTGCATACTGTCATCCGCCAAGAGCAAGAAAGGGTGCCGCCAAAGTAGTTAATATGTTGCGTGAAGGTAAAACAGACATGTTTCGCTTAGCTGTGCCTGGTAACGGTCCTGACAAATGTGTGTTACATGATTACATTGCTATGCACGATGAACAAGGCCGTTATCGTGGCGTTAACGAACAAATTTATGACTTAATGCCCGCTATTAAATGGTACTTGAAACATACCGGACAAAAACTAGTTGATGACCCAGATGCTACTGCCGACACAGTAACTGGTCCATCGCAACATGAAAAAACAAATACAAAAGAAGAAACTGATGCTACTTCTAGTGCATCACACCAAAACTAATTAAATCTTGTTTATCCAAAAAAGTGAGACAAAAGATGTTTTGGAACACGTTTAAGGGCAGTCGATTTAACCCATTTAATGGGAGATCGACGGCCCTTTTAGAATCGCACAGCTAGTTATGTCCCAGCTCCTTTTTATCATACTTAGCACCTTTACCCAGATTTCATTCAGATGCAAAACTGTTACTAGAACTGCCACTAAAAATACCACTCCATCTACAAGTAATAAAGTGGCATTGAATTATTTAGTTAACTTTTCAGCTTATTTGAGATTTTTTTGATCAATATCTGGTTATTATTGAGCCGCGCAAAAGCCAAGGCATCATTTAACAACTCTGTAATTCGTGACGGCGAACCATTTTGTTCAAAAACATTTTGCGCTTTTTGATCCAAGATCCGTGCCAGGTAGTATGTTACATGATTTTCCGCACATATTTTGTAGCCATAATCTAGCAATGGATCACTGACTGAATAATTGCCAAGTCTCCCGTAGTAGGCGGCAGTATAGAAAATCATATTTAAAACTCGCCAAATAGTTTTCGTATCTGCTAACGTTAGATCCTCCAATTTATCAAAAACTTTCTGGAAATAATATTCGGCTTTTTTTAACTCTTGCATTCGGCTATAGGTGATCCCACTGCCCGTGTACGCTAACAAAGAAAAAATCGTTTGGTGAGAATTATCAAATTCACTCAAAATCATGTTAAAAAAGTATAATGCATCTTCAACTTTTTCATCATTCAAGGCTGAGATATAACCTTGAACAAATGCATACTGCATTTTTTGAGTTGAACCAAGTCGGTCAAAATCCAGCAACGATAATTTTTGTTGTGCTGCCTGATACTCACTTTGAATCAACTCAAATTCAGCTTGATCTAAATTCCGTGATTCATCTGAAATAGACAATGGTCCGGTCGGAAATATCTCATCCAATGTCAAACCCAAACGTTGGCACAATTGTATCAAAACCTGAATCGATGGGGCTTTTCCATAATGTTCGAACTTGCTTAAAGTTGCTTGTGTACAAACCCCATCACAAAGCTCAATTTGTGATAAGCCTAAGTCTTTTCTAGCATTAATAAAACGTTTAGTATTAATTTCATTCATATTTTACTCCAAAGTTAAGAACCTGAACTATAATACGCCCCAAGTTATCAAACTACATCTCAAAATATTTTTTTAAATACGCAGCGACTCCATCGGCATTATTGTCCAGGGTTTCTGAATTAGCCGCTTTTTTAATTAGTGGGATCGCATTTCCCATTGCCACACCTATCCCGGCAGCTTGTATCATTTCCAAATCATTTTCTTCATCGCCAAAAGCCATCAAGTTATCCAACGTTTCTCCAAAATGGCCTAATAATTGACCTAAGCCGACTGCTTTATTAACTCCAGCCGGTAAAAACTCTAACAATCCCGGACGTGAAGGTACTACATGAAAATTATCCTGCACATTTTTTGTCAGACCTGCTCGTGCATTGGTCACTATTTTAGCTGGTGCTGAACTAACTACTTTACCAAATATCTGATCAGCAGGTAAATCTGCAAATTTTACATCTTCAAATGGGATCATCCCATTCATGAATTTTTCGTAATCTGATTTACCAAATTCGATCAGTGAGTAAACTTTATCAGGTCCTAATACATCTAGGGGATAGTTACGTTGTTTAGCGTCTTGATATAACAATTCGACCTGTGGCTTTGTCAGAGTAGTTTGCGCTAGGATCTCTTGATCAACGTTATTTTGAACCAAGCCCCCATTAAAAGTGATCGAATAATCGTTAGGTTGCGTCAACTCGAGTTGTTGAACTAAATGTTCTACTGCTCCTAACGGCCGACCGGTACATAAAATAACCCGCTTACCTGCTTCATGCAGCGCTTTAAGGACTCTTTCGTTTTCTTTCGAGATCTCTTTATTAGAATTAAGTAACGTGTTATCCAAATCAAGTGCAATCGTTGTGATCATGATTTTCCCTCTCTTTTACCTATTATTTCGAACGATAATGGCGGTAGACCCATACAGTAGCTAGGATCAGTATTAAGGTGATCACTAAAGTAGTGATCCAAGCAAATTCGCCCTTGGCTAATGGCAAGTGAACGTTCATGCCATAAAAACCCGAGACAATTGGGGGCACCGCTAAAATTAACGACCAAACTGTTAAAAAACGCATCGTATCATTCAAGTTATTATTTAAAATATTATTATACGTATTTGACAAACGGTCAACCAGATCAGCTGCGTCTTGTGTGACCTGTTGGCTTTGTTTAGTTTCAATCTCAACATCATTCAAAAACGCATGCTCACGCTCATTTAATCGGAAAGCGCCGCTATCAGAATTACTACTCAACCCCATTTGCTGAATCGCAACGACATTGTTATCCGTAGCAGTCGTTAAATAAACCAGTTGGTCACTTAACTCAGATAATGCAGCGATCTGCTTATTTGTTGGATGCCGGTGATAATTGGCTAAGTCTTCACGTTGAGCATTAATCTCATCGATCTGGTCAACGTATTGGTCATTGATCCGCCACAACAAACTTAATAACAAGGTAACTGGCGATGAGCGTCTGACCTTAGTTTGATTGATTTCATGTAGTAATTTTCTAAGCTCTTGTGTAACCCATTTAGCTTCAGGATCAACGACAGAGATCAAATATTTTTCTGAAATAATGAAACTGACTGGCAAGACCTTGAAGCCGCCATTTTTTTGGTCTGCAACTGCAACGCGCCAGATCAAAAGGCCCATTTTGATCTGTTCATTATAATCAAAACGTGAACGTTCCCGCTTATCAAGGATATATGACAGGTATTTCCGGGGTAAAGCAAAGTCTTCTTGCAAACTTTGCAATTCTTGTTTATTCGGGTCAGAAATATCAAACCACCAAGAATCATCCCACAGTTTTTCCTTGCGATACATAGATACACCAGCCCTTCTACAGATAGTTTCATTATACCAGTCTTTGCCTCCAAAAATAAAAAAAGCGGATCTATTTGTTTAAATTAATTTAAACAAAAAAGTTGCAGGTCGTTTGCTAAACAGCATATGACCTGCAACTGAAATATTTATTTTTTCATCATAACTAACGTGTAATTAATCAGCACGTCCGGCAAGCTTACGAACAAGCTTATCTAACTCGACTACAATAAAGACTACAACTCCTGAAAGTAAAGAGAAGACAAAAGCACTTGCGGTCAAGCTAGCTGTCGAGAACAAGCTTTGCATGAATGGTATATAGGTCAAGAAGACCTGTAACAACAACATGATCCCGATCACGATAAAGGCTTTTTTATTAGAAAAAATGTCTTTATTCAAAGCAAAGTTTGTGGTCCGAATATTAAACAAGTAAAAGATCTTCCCACCAATAATAATGTTGACCATCATCGTACTTGCAGCCGCTTGACTTGTACCTTGGTCTAACAAGTAACTATGACCTAATAAACCAGTCCCTGCGATAATTATGGAAACATAGATCATCTGGATCACATCATGTTTATTGACCATCGATTGACCGTGTGCACGCGGCCGACGATTCATGATCCCCGATTCAGCCGGTTCAAAGATAAACGCAAACTGGATCGTAACAGCAGAGACCATGTTGATCCATAATAACTGGCTTGGGGTCATCGGTAATGGCATATCCAGTAAGATCGAAAAGAAAACGATCAAACCTTCAGCAAAAGAAGTTGGCAACAAGAATAAAATACTCTTTTTGATATTATCATAGATCCGCCGTCCTTCTCTGATCGCCGTACCCATTGTCGTAAAGTTATCATCAGTCAAGATCATATCAGCAGCATCTCTGGCAACATCGGTACCCTTAACCCCCATTGAAACACCAATATCGGCAGTTTTTAAGGCTGGAGCGTCATTCACACCGTCACCGATCATTGCGGTAACTTCTTCATCTTGTTCAAGGGCTTCTACGATCTCTAACTTATTTTGTGGAGTCGTCCGGGCAAATACTTGATTATCTTTGGCCGCTTTTTGACGACCTTTTTCATCAAGTTCATCCCATTGTGGACCTGTGATCGCATGAATACTTTCTGCCAACCCAAGCTGTTGTCCAATGGCTGACGCAGTGACTGGAGAATCACCCGTGATCATTTTAACCTGCACATGGGCAGTATTTAATTGTTTCAAAGTATCGATCACTTCTGGACGTGGTGGGTCAATGATCCCTGCCAAGCCTAAAAAGCTCATTCCTTCTTGCAATAATTCATGGGTCACTTCTTCAGTTTTTTCTGGTACACTTGTCAAACCAACTGCAACGATACGTTTACCAGAAGCCGCTAATTTTTGCACTTCTTCTAACCAATACTCTTGGTCAAAATCTGGGTCTTTATTAACGATCATTTCAAAGATCTTATCTGGCGAACCTTTAACATATAACAGTTTTTGTCCTGTTGCTTGGTCACGAACTAAGCGAGCAATATAACGATACGCAGAGTCAAACGGCAACATATCTATTGATTCGTATGTTGGATCTTCTTTAGTATCCATGATTTTATAGTAAGCCGTCAAAAACGCCCCGTCAGTTGGTTCACCATTAATTTGGTAAACACCATCATCATCTTGAACTAATTCTGTATCATTTGCAGCAAAACCAGCCGTTAAAAATTGTGTGATCATTGTATCAGGTGCTATATCTTTACCAGCAAGCTGCAAGTTACCAGTCGGAGCGTAGCCCGTACCCGTAACGGTATAATGCTTTTCTGGTGTAATGACATCAGTCATTGTCATTTCATTTTTAGTTAAAGTCCCAGTTTTATCAGTAGCGATCACATCAACTGCACCCAACGTTTCAACCGCTGGTAAAGTCTTAACTATTGTTTTTTTGTTTTTAGCCATGTCTGACACACCTAAGGCCAAGATCACTGATGTAGTTGCTGGCAATCCTTCTGGGATCGAACCAACGACCATCGTTACCACGGCTAAAGCCAGTACCGGCAAGGAATAGATTTCTAAGAATAAGCCGATCACAAACAAAATTACCGCCACTACCAAGATACCGATCGAAGTTCCTTTACCTAAATTACCAATTTCTTTCATCATTGGTGTTTCTTTAGGTTTTGCTTCAGCCACAGCAGTCGAAATTTTACCGATCTCTGTTTCACTCGCTGTCGCAACAACGACGCCTAAACCTGAACCATTAGTTACACTGGTTGAAGTAAAAGCCATGTTACTTTGGTCAGCCAAAGGGACTTTATCTTCGCTAATGTCGTCTTCACTTTTGCTGACTGCATCAGTTTCACCAGTTAACGATGATTCCTGCAACCGCAAGTTTGACGACTGTACGATCCGTAGATCTGCTGGTACACTGTCACCAGCTTCTAAGAAAACTACGTCGCCTTTGACTAGCTGCTCGGCGGGGATATCACTCCGCATCCCGTCACGATAAACCGTTGCCTCCACAGCCAGCATTTGTTGGATCTGGGCTAAAGCATCCGCAGCATTTGACTCCTGAAAATAACCAATAAAAGCATTGATCACGACCACCAATCCAATAACTAACGTATCAGTTTGATCACCAACTAGTAAGGTCATTGCCATTGCCGCAATCAAAATATAGGTGATAATGTTGTCAAATTGGCGTAAAAAAATTTTCCACTTAGGTGTTTTCTTATTTTCAATTTTATTAGGACCATCATGTGCAAGGCGAGCTTTTGCATCTTCATCAGTCAAACCATTTTCAAAGTCCTGCGCTCGATATTTATCTTGTAATTTTGAAAGCTTTTGTTGATACTGTTCCATTGTGGTTCATCCTCCTCGATAATTCTTCAGGTCACTATGACCTTAAAAGCAATTAATAAACTATATTTTTATCATCACTTCTTCAAATCATTCAAGCAGGATACAAATCAAATTTAAGCACCAACACGCTCCTGGCTTCGCATCCATCTATTACCTCACACTCCTCTAGTACATTTACTCTTAGTTTAGCATATCAAATCAATTTATAAGAATGTCAACTTTATTTATTCTTAATAAAATCATAAGTTAACCTAAAAATAAATTTGGCAATTATTAATATTCTCACTCATTAAGGAGCCCTATTCAAGTAATTCCCCTCGAACAAAAAACCACCACTTCATTTTGAAATGGTAGTCTCTTGATTTCATTATTTATTCTTTAAATCACTGATCGTATTGATGTCTTTCATATAAGTTGGAACTGTTAAGCCAGTAGTTGCATTTTCTAAGTTCTCTCGAACGTTAACATAATCGCCTTTGTATTTCTTAGCGTATAGTTTATGCGTAACCGGAAGTTCAACTGTCACAGAAGCATCTAATTTACCAGTAGAAATTGCACTCCACATTATCCCAACATCTAATTGCTGCATCGAAGCATCATAACCTTTTTGTTTTAAAAGAGTTGTAACTAGTGTTGTTGCAGCAATTTCATAGTCATATGGTGTATACCCAATTTTAACTTTTTGACCTTTTCCTTTAGGAACACCATTCAGCCATTGCTTAACTTGTTTAGGGTGTGTCTTGATAAATTCATCAACGGCCTTCTGTTTATCCATACCATTGTTGATTTTTAACATCAATGGATTAGACATTTTAATTGACCAGTGGAAATTCTTAAAGAACCTATTAACACCAGGGTTATCTTTGGCAAACCCCTTCCGTGTAATAGTATCCATTGACTCACCGTTACCATATGCATGCTTTGGATCCTTTAAAAATTTCAAGGAATATTTAGTAAACATCCAGTGCGGCTGCCAACCAGTAACAACGATCGGTTCCTTATTTTTAATTGCCTTATCTAACGTACTAACCATAGCCGCCGTAGAACTAGGCATGATCTGCCAGTTAGCTTTTTTCAATTTATACTTGTCTAGTGCTGTTTCTGTACTATCAGTAACACCCGCACCCGCTTCGATCCCAGTGATCGTATAATTGATCTGTGGACCAAGCTTTTTATTAGAATCATATTTAGGTGGTTGGACACCACAAGCACTAACAATAACAGCTAAGCCTAAAGTTGCCGCAACTAATTTCAAATAACGTAGGATTTTTTTCTTCTTCAATCTAGTTCCCCCTTATCTAGAGGTCTTGTTGAACGATTGAGTGATCCGGTCCAAGATAATAGCGACAATAACCACCGCGATACCGGCAGCGAAACCTGCACCAGCATCGTTACGTCCAACAGCGAAGTAAACCTGCGTACCTAAACCAAGCGCACCGATCATAGATGCGATAACGACCATGGAAAGGCCTAACATCATCGTCTGGTTAACACCGGACATGATCGTGTTTTTAGCCA
>DXAP01000153.1 GCA_019116985.1 Candidatus Ligilactobacillus excrementavium
ATTTCTGACTGAAACTAGCGATTTTGTTAAAACATTGCATAATGTGGAAAAGTTTGAGGTTTTACCTTATCACACGATGGGTGTGCATAAGTATGCTGAAATGGGTGTCAAGTACCGTTTAGATGGAATTGAACCTCCTTCAGATGAGCGGGTTCAAAATGCTCAGAAGTTACTACATTGTGCTGATTATCAAGGTTATCGCAATTGGAAGCCCGGAGATTCGACCTTAGAAAACCCTGTAAGTTAATAATGAAAGTGAGACAAAAGGTGGTTTGAAGTCGTTACAGTAAGGCTTTAATCTTTTGGAACACGTTTAAGGGTCGTCGTTCTATCCTATCAAATGGTATAGAGCGACGGCCCTTTTAGAATCGCACAGCTAGTAACGTCCCAGCTTCCTATTTTTTAGCTAAAAGCTAGAAATGATGTTGATTGTTAATCGTTGGCGATCCGTAAAACACCTGCACCTTCAACGTCACCAACTGCTAAATAATGCAGTGCGGTTTGTGCTTTCTCCAGTGGATATTCACGAGTTTTCGGTTGAATGTTGAGTCGAGCGGCCAAATTTAAAAATTCTTCGCCATTTTTACGAGTATTACTTTCCACACTGGTGATCATTTTTTCGTGGAAAAGATGTTGTTGGTACTTTAATGGTGGGACGTCACTCATATGGATACCTGCTAAAGCTAATGTGCCACCAGGCTTCAATCCTTCTAAAGCTTTCGGGATGATCGGGCCAGCAGGTGCAAAGATAATGGCTGAATCTAACAGCTCAGGTGGTAAGTCGTAAGCCCCCGCAGCTGAACTAGCACCTAATTTTAGTGCAAGTTTTTGGGCATTTTCGCCCCGTGTTAAAACATGAACTTTAACACCTTGCTTTAATGCTAATTCTGCTGTAATGTGTGCTGAACCACCGAAACCATAGAGTCCTAATGTTCCACCAGCAGGTACATTGGCTTTTAGATAAGCATGGTAACCAATGATCCCAGCACATAAAAGTGGTGCGGCAGCTGTGGATCTAAATGAGGCTGGGATCTCATAAGCGAAAGCTTCGTTGATAGTTGTGTATTCTGCATAACCACCGTCATGATCCCAACCGGTATATTTAGAATTGGGACAGAGGTTTTCATTTCCAGAGCGACAAAAACTACATTTACCGCAGGTGTAACGTAACCAAGGGATACCAACACGTTGACCGATTTTAAAACGGGAAGTATGAGGTCCAGTTGCACAAACTTCTCCGATTATTTCATGACCGGGAATAACATGTTGTTGATGGACGGGTAAATCTCCTTCCGTGACATGGAGATCAGTTCGGCATACACCACAAGCTAAAACTCGTACCAAGATTTCTTCTGGTTTTGGTTGTGGAACTTTTTTGGTAACAAATTTTAAGGGTGATGGATCCAAATCAACTGGTCCTTGCTTTTCAACTATCCAGGCACGCATGGTTGTCGGAACCTGAGAGAGATTAACATTAATATTTTTGCTCTGTGTCATATTAAACGCCCCTTTTCCGTGATGTCGACACAGTGAATCCTTTCACATTATATTATAACTGAGTGCGCGCATGATGTTTAATAAAGCACTTACATTTAAAAAACGTACATTATAATTATAATTGTATTTAAAATTCATATTTTCATTGTTTAACAGATGATTAGGTGGTAAAATCTACACATAAATCAATAAATATCGAACAAGGAGACAAAACTTTGGAAAATACAGACAAATCGATCACCAAAAACTTAGTTTTAGGCTTGCAGCATCTGTTAGCAATGTACTCAGGAGATATTTTAGTGCCATTGTTAGTCGGAGGAGCATTAAACTTTAACGCCCAACAAATGACATATTTGGTATCGATGGATATCTTTATGTGCGGAATCGCAACGCTCTTACAGCTCAAGAGAACTCGGTGGACGGGAATCGCAATGCCAGTTGTTTTAGGTTGTGCGGTCGAATATGTAGCTCCATTGCAAAATATCGGTAATAATTTTGGCTGGGCTTATATGTATGGCGGAATTATTGCAGCTGGGATCTTCATTATGCTGATTGCCGGGCCTTTCGCCAAATTACGTCGTTTTTTCCCTCCAATCGTGACAGGCTCCTTGATCACATTGATCGGTTTTACTTTGATTCCTGTGGCATTTCAAAATTTAGGCGGTGGCGATTCAACAGTTAAGAGTTTTGGTACACCAATTAATCTGATTTTAGGGTTTACGACTGCGTTAGTCATTATTGTGATCAACATTTGGGGTCGTGGTTTTTTCAAACAAATCTCAATTTTAGTCGGGATCTTGGCTGGAACATTATTAGCTATCGCTTTAGGTAGTGTCGGTTTCTCACCAGTTAGTTCGGCTAACTGGTTTCAATTACCAATTCCATTTTACTTCGGAGTTCCAAAGTTTGAATGGTCCTCGATCGCAACTATGATGTTAGCGGCTTTAACTTGTATGATCGAATCGACCGGGGTTTATTATGCATTGGCGGATGTGACTGGCAAAGATCTAAGTACTGATGATATGAAACGTGGTTATCGTTCTGAAGGTTTAGCTGCGATTTTAGGCGGTGTGTTCAATACATTTCCATACTCGACTTTCTCGCAAAATGTGGGTATTGTGCAGCTTTCTGGTATCAAGAAGTTACGGCCAGTTTATTATTCAGCAGGTTTATTAATGGTTTTAGGTTTGATACCGAAGTTCGGCGCGATCGCTACTTTGATACCCAGTTCAGTTCTTGGTGGTGCAATGCTTGTGATGTTTGGTATGGTCGGCGCTCAAGGTATCAAGATGTTATCTGCAGTAGAAATGAATAATAAAAACTTATTGATCATGGCTGTTTCGATCGGGCTGGGACTCGGCGTTACGACTCAACCAGACCTCTTGCAATTTTTGCCCGCTCAGCTACAAACTATCTTAGGGAATGGGATGGTTGTCGGCAGCTTTACTGCTGTGATCTTAAATATGTTGTTGAATCATACGGGTGTTAAAGAACAAGTGGAAGAAGAAATATAATAAAATATTTTTAAGTTTAACTAAGCTTTCGGTTACTTTAAATTATAAGTGACTTGTTGACGGCTATTTGTCTATTTTAATGATATAAATTATGTAGGTCATCAGTTGCTGGTAAAAGAATCGGGGCTTGTTAACGTATTTATGAAAGCGGTATAATAAAAGGCGTTATGGAAAATATTCTAAAATTAGGGTTACTATAAATAAGCAAGTTAAGTGTAAATAAGCTAAACTAGGAGGAAGTTTATGAACGTTTTTATCGCAGACCAAATACCGCAAGAAGCTTTAGAAATTTTAAAGAAGAATGACTTGACCTTTGAGATGTATCAAGGAGAAAAGCTGATCAACAAAAAGACGTTGATTGAAAAGGTTGCCGACGTCGAATATTTGATCACACCTTTATCAACGCAGGTTGATAAAGAAGTAATTGATGCTGCACCTAAGTTAAAGTTGATCGCTAACTTTGGCGCGGGAACTAATAACATTGATACAGACTATGCTGCTCAAAAGAAGATCCCCGTTACTAATACACCATATGTTTCAGCAATTTCAACGGCAGAAGTTACGATCAGTTTGATATTAGCACTAATGCATCGTGTTGTAGAAGGTGACGCGCTGATGAGAACGGAAGGTTTTAATGGTTGGGCGCCATTATTTTTCTTGGGACATCAGTTGGTCAATAAGACAGTAGGGATCATTGGCTTAGGTCAAATTGGTCAAGAAGTAGCTAAACGTCTCCGTGCTTTTGACATGGAAATTTTATATACTCAACGTCATCAAGCCCCTAGTGAACTTGAAGAAAAGCTGGGTGCCAAATATGTTTCCAAAGACGAGCTATTAAAACGCTCTGATGTCGTAACTTTGCATATTCCAGCTACTAAAGAAACGACGCATTACTTAGGTAAACGTGAGTTTAAATTGATGAAAGATTCAGCAATTTTAGTTAATGCTGCTCGTGGACAGGTGATCGATGAACAATTATTACCTGAAATGTTGGAAAATAAAGAAATAGCTGGAGTTGCTTTGGATGTTTATGAAAAAGAGCCTTTTGTTAGTGATGAGTTGAAAAAACTATCTAATGTGATTTTGACTCCTCACGTGGGGAATGCGACTGTTGAAGCACGTGATGATATGGCCCAGATCGTTGCTGAAAATGTGAGTGAGATGGCTGCCGGGCAAAGTGCTAAATATATTGTTAATTCAATTGATGTATAGTTTTCTGTGAATATAAAGTGTTGCGAGTTTTGGGACTTGCGACGCTTTTTTTAGATTACTGTAGAATATAGATATGCTAAACAAAGGAAAGTGAGGTGTAGAAGGAATGGAAAATTATTCTGAAATTGGGCACATGGTGGGTTATTGGCTTTTTACTGATCCACAAACATTAAGTGTCTTGCAAATATTTGAAAAGGATAATTCCAGACACAAGTATGTGCTAAAAGCTGAACAGTTTATGCGGTTGCTAGATGATGTTGAATCATATATGAAACAGAAAAGAAAAGTACAAAATCAAGCAGACGATTATCGCCTATTAGCCAAACAAAGAGGCATCGAACACTTCTTGTCAGAGTTTGAGGTTTAATATTTTAAATTGGAGAACTTTTGTGAAAAATATACATTTGCAGCAGAATTAGTTGCTTAATTTGGGGTATCGTGCTTTAATTAAAATTAATGCGTATTCATAAAATAAAGGGGGAAGTGAACCAATATGAATCAAACAGTGAAAAATGTTGCTTTGGGTTCGGTTGGTGCAGCTGGTTTGTTTTTAGCTTCCAGTGCAGTTACTAATGCTTCTGAGGTACATACAGTTAGTTCAAATGATACAGTGTGGGCATTGGCACAAAAATATGGTGTGTCACAAGATGCAATTGAGAAGCAAAATAAAATTGACCCACAAACTCACATTATTTATCAAGGACAAAAGTTAACGATCAACTCAGATCAAACTCAAGCTCAACCTAAAGCTAAAACAAATGGTAGTTATACCGTAAAAGCTGGCGACAGTTTATGGACGATCGCGCAAAGTGCGGGTATTTCCGTTGCTCAATTGCGCCAGGCTAATGGTTTGGACTTAAATTCATCGGTCATTCAACCAGGTCAAAGTTTGAATTTAACCGTGTCTAAACAAGCTTCACGGGTTACGTTGGATACAAATGCAAATGCACAAGTTAGTTCTACACCGCAAGTTAGTGAGCAAAGCGAACCAACAAAGGCATCTGCTAAGCAACAATCAGTTTCAGCTGAAGCACAGATTAGTGAACAAGAAGTTAAGGCATCAGAAACTAAGGCTACAGCAAAGTCTTCTGAGTTAAAGAACTCTACTGATGAAGTAAATACTGAAAGTTCTGTCGCACAGACAAGAAAAACTAATAATGGTGTTACAAAGTCTGTTACTGCTCAAGAACGATCCCAAGTATCAAAACAAGCTGAATCTGCCAGCTCAACAACAGAAACTCAACAGCCGGTTGAAAGAAAAGTCGCAACAAGTAGTATTAAACAGCAAACAGTAAGTAAGCAAAATGTTTCTAAACCAGTGCAAAGAAAAGTTGTGCAACCTAAAGTTCAGCAGCCAACTATGAGTCAGAAGTCAACAAATTCAACACAAACACAAACACAAACACAAACAACTACGCCAAAGCAAAACGTGTCTACGAGTGAAGCAGCTGCTAAGGAATGGATCGCGCAAAAGGAGTCTGGCGGTTCATATACTGCAAAAAATGGTCAATATTATGGTCGTTACCAATTAACGGATGCCTATTTGAACCATGATTATTCTGCAGCTAACCAAGAAAAGGTTGCAAATGCTTATGTGACAAGCGCTTATGGTTCATGGAATGGTGCCAAAACATTCTGGCTCCAAAATGGTTGGTATTAAGAAATTTCTTGCAAAAATTAAATAAAAATTAGCTGAAATAAAACCTAGATCGGTGTTTGTAATTGATCAGGCTTTATTTCGGCTTTTTTCTTATACAGATGTTTTTTGTGGATAACTTCATTAATTAAAACTTACCCACAATCCAAAAGTGTGTATAACTATATGTGAGATGTATCCACAGGTGGAAAAGTAATTTCGTATAAACTAATTTGTATTTATATGACCGATATGATATTATCTTTAAAGAGTAATGATTACTATTTGACTAAGGAGATGAAAGATAATGGGTAAATATAAGCAAAGCAGAAATTTGGGGATAGTTCTTTTACTTATTGTACTAATGTTTGTGGGTGTAGGGTGTTCTAGTGATTCTGCTAATGAAAACTCCGATAAATTAAAAGTTACTACTACGACTGATTTTTATGGTGAAGTTGCTAAAGCAGTCGTTGGTAATAAGGGTGAAGTTACGTCTGTGATCGACAAACCTAGTGTTGATCCACATGATTATGACCCAACACCAAAAACAGCTAAAAAAGTAGCGGGCTCACAGTTAGTTGTCGCTAATGGCATGGGTTATGATAGTTGGATGAATAACCTAGTTAAAAATAACGACAGTGAGGCAAAATATGTTAAAGTCGGCGAAGATGTGATGGATAAAAAAAGCGGCGACAACCCGCATTTATGGTATGATCCGCAAACAATGCCTAAACTTGCGAAAAGAATTGCTACAGAATTAGGGAAGAAACAGCCCAAAGATAAAAAGTATTTTCAAAAAAATGCAGAGAAATACATCGATTCTTTAAAACCAGTCGATAAAAAAATAGCAACACTAAAAGATGTTGCCGCTAAGTCAGATAATAAGGAGGTTTATGTTTCTGAACCAGTTTTTGATTATGCGATCGAATCGATGGGTTTCAAAATTGGCGATAAGAAATTCGAAAATTCTGTCGAAAAAGGAACTGATCCTTCTCCACAAACAATCAGTGAGATGCAAAAAAATATTAAACAACATAAAATTGCCTTTTTTGTTTATAATAAACAAGTTAGTGATAAGACTGTAGATAATTTTATTTCATTAGCTAAAGAAAATGATGTTCCAGTACTTCAAGTTACTGAAACATTGCCAGCTGATAAAAACTATAAAGAGTGGATGACTAATCAGTACAATGATCTATTAAAGATTCTTGATGAAGATAAATAATTAGGACAGGCTTTAAATAGAGTTGTGTAAACTTGAGTTGGTAAAAACAAAAGTTGTTGACAATGTCTAGTTAATTCAGGTATATTTAAGTCAATTCAAACGGAGGTGCCATTATGAAACAATTTATGTTTAATGTAAATACTTGTTGTTGTCGAACAACGCGTTTTTGGCGATGTTCGACCTGTTTACATTAACATTTTTTGAGGAATAATGACCTTAAAATGTTCAATGTCCACATGGGTTGGAATTGAACTAAGGGCGCGATAATTCTGGAAAACAGAATTTCGTGCTCTTTTTTTATATCAGAATTTATAAAATAGATTTGAATAAATTAAAAATTTAATGAATTGTTGGGGGTTAGGATATGATACTCAAATCAGTTTCACAGTTAGTCGGTAAAACTCCGTTATTTGATTTACAGATCGATGTTCCGAAAAATAGTCACATATATGCCAAATTAGAAATGTTTAACCCAGGAGGCAGCATGAAAGACCGTTTAGGACAATACCTGATTCAAGACGGGATCGATCAGGGCAAAATTAATGAAACAACAACGATCATTGAGCCGACTGCTGGAAACACTGGGATCGGGTTAGCTTTAGCAGCAGGTACGCATCACTTAAAAACGATTTTGGTAGTTCCGGAAAAGTTTAGTTTTGAAAAACAACAGTTGATGAAAGCGTTAGGTGCCAAACTAGTGCATACACCGAGTGAAGAAGGAATCAAAGGCGCAATCAAAAAAGCCATGGAGATTGCTGCGAAGATACCTAATAGTTATGTACCAATGCAGTTTAAAAATCCAGCGAATCCAGCTGCGTATTATCACACTTTAGCACCTGAGTTAGTGAATGAATTGAATCAACCAATTGATGCTTTTGTTGCAGGTGCAGGAAGCGGTGGGACTTTTGCTGGGGTCGCCAAGTATCTGCAAGAACGTCATCCAGCAATTAAAACAGTCGTTGTTGAACCTGAAGGCTCAATTTTGAATGGTGGACTCGCCCACGCCCACCGTACAGAAGGGATCGGAGTCGAGTTTATACCACCATTCTTTTCTGATTTGAATATCGATCAAGTACTAACGATCTCAGATCAGGCAGCCTTTAATCAGGTCAAACAAATTGCTAAAGACCAAGGATTGTTTATTGGTAGTTCGAGTGGTGCGGCACTTGCAGCTAGTTTGCAAGTTGCACAGGAATTACCGGAAAATAGCACGATCGTCACGGTTTTTCCTGATAGTAGTGAACGCTACTTGAGCCAAGGGATTTACGATTAAAGTAGAAATTTAAAAGCGAAAAGGGGTAAAATTATGGAATTTGAAACAAAATTAATACATGC
>DXAP01000154.1 GCA_019116985.1 Candidatus Ligilactobacillus excrementavium
GTTTTGTCTAGGACTTCCTTCAGATTCTACCTCGCGATAGACACCCTTACCCTTCGACTAGTGATACCGACCACTACGGCTCACAGCGGACTTGCACCGCCTAGTTACTGCCCATGCCGGGCGCACTAAAAAAAGTCGCCCCTATCACATACTAATATGCGACAGGGGCGACTCGTTAACACGACCGCGGTACCACCCAGCTTTAAAAGCACCTACTGATACTTTCACTCTTACAAGATGATAACGGTTCTTGTATTCCGAACTTCTCACTCGTATTTCGTAACTATGCCCTGATCGGTTCGCAGCATCCACCGACTTTCTGACACCCAGACAACGTCCTACTTGATTTGGCGATTTATAAGTTAGACAAAATATTAACATTTAATTAGAAAAATGTCAACGTATTTTTAAAATATTCTAACTTAGTTTTCACTATGCTGAACGACTTACAAAATATAGGCCCGACTTTCGTACGGACGTAATCTAGATAGTTCTCCTTTTGGATAGTTATCCAACAACAGTTTACCCTTACCCTGATCATAATCACGTTCTATTGTTTCGTCAGTAAAGTTATTGATCACAAGTAATGTCGTCCCTTGATATTCACGTAAATATGCAAAAGCCTGTTCATCTTTCGGGTCTAGTAATTGATAACTGCCATAACGGATCACTGGGTACTGATGCCGCAATTTTACTAATTTCTGGTAATAATAAAAGACTGAATCTTGGTCTGATAACTCTTTTTTAACGTTTATTTCTTGATAATTGGGATTTAGCGCAAACCATGGCTCAACCTCTGAAAAGCCGGCATTTTTAGCATCATCCCACTGCATCGGCGTCCGGGCATTGTCACGCGACATGTGAGATAAATACTTCAGCATCGTTTGTGGTTCAACTATCTTTTCTTTTTTAACATATTCATCATAAGCATTCAAAGACTCGATGTCTTCATATTGCTCAAGCTTGGTATAATGAACATTAGTCATCCCCAATTCTTCACCCTGATAAATGTAAGGTGTCCCCTGCAAAAAATGCAAAGTCGTACCTAACATTTTGGCTGCTTTGACTCGATACTTAGGATCATCTGTAGCAAAACGTGAAACAGCACGCGGCTGATCATGATTGTTCCAGTATAAACTATTCCAACCAGAACCATCCAAGCCTTCTTGCCAGCGTGATAAGCTATTCTTTAACTCACTTAACTTAACTGGTTGATCATTCCATTTGCCTAAACGTGAGTCCGGGTTTCCAGCTAAACTGACGTGTTCAAATTGGAAGATCATGTTTAATTCACTACCATCAAGGTTGGAATACTGACGTGCCATTTCTGGCGTTGCACCAGGCATTTCCCCAACTGTCATAATGTCATAGTGGGATAACACCTCACGATTCATTTCTTGTAAAAATTCATTTAAACGTGGCCCATTATCTGTAAAACGACTGCCATCCCCATAAACTTCACCTTCTGTTATCGGACCATCAGGTAAACCAGGTACTTTAGAGATTTTATTGATAACATCCATTCGGAAACCATCGATCCCCTTATCTAACCAAAAACGCATTATTTTATACACTTGTTGGCGCACTTCTGGATTTTCCCAATTCAAATCAGGCTGTTCGGGCGCAAAAAGATGTAAGTAGTACTGTCCACGTTCTGGCACATATGTCCAGGCTGAACCGTTGAAAGAAGCGCCCCAATTATTTGGTTCGTGTCCATCAACTGGATCACGCCAAATATAATAATCTGCGTACGGGTTATCTTGTGACTTTTTACTTTCTTGAAACCACTTATGTTGATCAGATGTATGATTAACTACTAAATCCATCAATAATTTCATCTGATTTTCATGGATCGCTGATAAAAGTTGCTCAAAGTCATCCATTGTCCCAAAATCTGGGTGGATCGCTTCATAATCAGCAATGTCATAGCCATTATCCACGTCAGGTGACCGGTAGATCGGATTCAACCACAATACATCAACACCTAATTTTTTCAAATAGGGTAAACGTTGTTTGATACCATTTAAATCACCGATCCCATCATTGTTACTATCTTGAAAACTACGGGGATAAATTTGATAAACTACTGCATCTTTAAACCAATTCGAACTCATCATAGATCCTCCTTATATCTTACAGATTTAATTCAGGATTTTAGCAAGAAATTAGCTGTAAGATCAATTTCCTGCCAGCAATCAATTCTAAAGTAATTACATTCCTGAAGAATTGTTTGATATAGGGTCACTTTATCATAGGAAACAACATGGCCACAGATTTTGTCACTTTTTCTAATGTAACTTTTATGTTTAGGCTATTTATTATCAAGACGTTCGTTTTTTGGCAAAATAAAAAAGCCACTTGTTTCCAAATGACTTTTGCTCATCCAAGATATTAAGCTTAGTCGGCATCAATATCCATAGTTAAAGCATTCTCAGAATAATTAATATATGTGCGGAGTTTCGTTGCATCTTTACGCGTGATACGGCCTGTTTCTAACATAGATTGTACAGAAGCACGCTGTGCCCCCAAAGCAACCATTTGCAAACGCGAACGTTGCTTTTGGTATTCAGCAAACTGAAAGTTAGATTTACCCTTGAGCCGCTCGATCCGATTTCGATACATGATCACCAAATGATAAATAGTATTACGGTTGATCTTAGTTTTATCAACATCATCCCTAGAAACATAGCGTGAAAGTGCCTTGATCGCCGCTTTCGCAGCCTCACGTTCAGCTAATCTGGCCTCTTTAAGCACAGCCGTTGATTCATGGTTAGAACGTCTGGCACGGAAGAAACGATGGAAGTAACGTTTGATCGAACGCAGATCTAAAATGATCCGCAATTTTGGAAGCTCTGTTAAGCGCCCAGTATTCTTATCTTCTTGTTCGATCCGATATAAGGAATCTTGGTAGATCGTCTCACCGATCTGCTTGTTATTATACAAACGTTCGATTGCTTTTCGTTCACCGTTGATCGCAACTTCACGTAAGACAACTTCTTGTGCTAATGCTTTTTCAACTTGATCATCATCTCTGATTTCCATGGAGATCTGACGCTCCACGTTTTGATAGTCCAGCATCAATTCATAGGCTGCACGTTGGTTTTTAGGCGTCTTTTTCTCATTCAAACGTGAGACCGCAGTTTGAACAATGATCAGATAAGCTTCGTTTTCCGTCAAATATTGCGGTAATTCTTCCTCTTCTTCTTCATCTTCTTCAACTTTATCTAACGAATTCCCCCGAGTGATGATCGGTCCAGAGTTAGGTGCAACTAATGGTAAAGTGATCACTGCTGCTAGCAAACTGAAAATCACGACTCCAGAAGCGATAAATAATACCAAGTCTCTTTCAGGAAATGGATCACCACTTGGCATTCGCAGTGGTAGTGATAAAATCCCAGCCATGGTAACAGCGCCTCTAACACCTGATAATCCCGCTAATAAAGCATAGCGGAAAGCACCTTTTTTCTGACCTTTATTTTTCTTATTTGGAAAGATCATATAGATATATGACCAAATGATCCTGATCAGCAAAATGATCAGCCAAGTCAAAAACGCGTAGCTTAAGGCCTGTCCCGTACTAAAACGGTCACCTTCAATGACATTTTTCATCGCCCGCGGTAAAGCATTCCCTAATAACATGAAGACAAAGCCATTCAATAAATAATTCAAAACATCCCAGGTAGTACTGGAAACGACTCGCAGTTCTGGTCGGTATTCAACTGACGGCGTTTTACCAAATTGTGTCGTAACACCAGCAGCAACAACCCCGATCACACCTGAAGCATGTAAAACTTCTTCGATCACAATATAAATCAAAAATGGGCTAACTAACTGGATCGCCGTATGAAAAACTACGTCATCAACACCACTGCGCAACAAGAGTTCTTGGATCAGATCTAATGCGCGTGATAAGATTATCCCTGCGATGATCCCAATGATCCCGATATAAATAAAATTACCTGTAGCAGAAGTTAAAGAAAAAGTCCCAGTTATCACAGCAGCCAAAGCATATTTGAAGGCCACCAAACCGGAGGCATCGTTGATCAAACTTTCACCACTAACAAGATGCAAGATCGAGTCTGGCAATTTCGCTCGTTTCGCGATCGACTGGACAGCGATCGGATCGGTTGGTGATAAAATCGCAGCCAATGCAAAAGCTTCGGCCAGCGGGATCTTAGGTATGATCTGATAAATTAAATAACCTCCGACAATAGTAGTTAAAAATACCAACAAAATGGCATTTCCTAAAATTGGTCCACGCATCCGCCACAACTCTCGTTTCGGGAAACGCCGTCCGTCAGTATACAATAGGGGGGCAATAAAAACTAATAAAAACCAGTCCTGGCTTAAATTAATTTGAAACTGTCCACTTAAAGAAGTTAATAGACCTAAAACAATTTGTATCAAACTCAAAGGGACCGCCGGTAAGTAGTGACTGATCACATTTGAAACTAAAATCAAAAGTGCCAGTATAATAATTATTTCTATAATATGCACGTATAAAATCACACTCCAAAATATTTAGCTCTCAACAACCGCTTTACTATTCGAGCTGTTCGAGACAAGATCTTCTAGCACTTAATCGTTTTTCTCAATTTTATTTTTGATACGTTTAAGTGTTGAAACCGAAAACCCTGTTTTTTCCGCAACTTGTTGGTAAGTGTATTGTTTTAACAACATATAAGCTTGGCGTTTTTTGGCGGTGATCATTGCTGGCGGTCGCCCCTCATGATAGTTCTCATTACGCATTTTAGCACGCTTTTTACCTACCATTGAACGTTCACGGTACTCATTTTTTTCCAATAAAACAACTTTATGTAAAGTCGCCAAAATCAAATTACCCTGTGCCGAATCATCGATCGAACCGAGATCCAAAACGTCGATAAAAATTCCTCGTTTAACTAAAAACTCACACAATTGTGTGAGCTGCTTAGTTGACTGTGCGATCCGGTCCAATGTCGTAATGACCAATATATCTTTTGCTCGTAGCTTTTCTAACAAATTGGTAAATTCATTTGTTTGCGTTGAATAACTATCAATATGATCATAAAAAATATTGCTCTTTACCACACCACTCGCAAGCAATTGTTCTTCTTGCTCAGTTTGACTAGAGCCACACAGTGAAACACGAATATATCCATATTTCATAGAA
>DXAP01000155.1 GCA_019116985.1 Candidatus Ligilactobacillus excrementavium
TGATAACAACTTATTTTTTCAAAGTAAACTTTTTTGATTCACTTTTTTAAATAAAGTCAGCGAATAATATTTGCATTTCAGTCCGCATAAACCAACCAATATTTAACTAAAAAAAACTCCACCCATGAATTTCCCGCTAAGATGTTAGTCAGGATCCACAGTTGGAGTAATATTACATATGCTTATTTAACATGTGCCAAGAAATAACGTTTTTTACCACGTCTAGCGATCACAAAACGACCATCGAACATTGCAGCTGGATCGATCACAAAGTCGACATCACGGATCCGATCACCATTGATCCGGATCGCACCATTAGTAACGTCTTCACGTGCTTGACGTTTAGACTTTTCAATACCTGTATTAACAAGCCACTCAACTATATTAGTTAGTTCACTGGAGCACTCCACCGCTGGCATATTTTTAAAGCCTTGTTCAATGTCATCGGCAGTTAAAGTTTTAACATCACCAGAAAATAGTGCAGCCGAGATTCGTTCTGCTTGTTCAACTGCGTTTTTACCATGAACAAATTCAGTCACTTCTTGAGCTAACTTACGCTGCGCCTCACGTTTTTCAGGTTGCGTCTTAACTTTTTCTTCTAATTCAGAGATCTCTTCGCGAGACAAGAAAGTAAAGTATTTAAGGTATTTAACGACATCACGGTCATCTTGATTTAACCAGAACTGGTAAAATTCATAAGGAGTCGTTTTCTTCGGATCAAGCCAGATGGCGCCCCCAGCTGTTTTACCAAATTTCGACCCATCGGCTTTGACCATCAACGGGATCGTCAAACCATACGCCTGTGCATCCTGTCCTTCCATCTTATGGATCAGATCAATACCACTAGTAATATTTCCCCACTGGTCAGCACCACCGACCTGTAACTGAACGTCATGTTCTTTCCATAAATGATGAAAATCAACTGACTGCAAGATTTGGTAAGTGAACTCCGTAAATGAGATACCTGCTTCCAAGCGAGTCGACACTACTTCTTTATTTAACATAGTATTGATATTGAACAATTTACCGTAATCGCGTAAGAAGCTAAGTAGATCGATCTTAGATAACCAATCATAGTTATTCACGATCGTAATATTGTCAGGACCAAACAATTTTTTCATTTGGGCAGTTAAGGCTTTTTCATTGTGATGAACTGTTTCCATCGACTGCAAGGTCCGTTCTGAATTTCGCCCAGATGGATCACCGATTGAACCAGTACCACCACCGATAATTATATGCGCACGGTGTCCAGCCATCTGAAATCTTTTAAGCATCATAAATGGGATCAAATGCCCAATATGCAAACTATCACCTGTGGGGTCAGTCCCACAGTACAAACCAACTGATTTATCATTGACTAACTTGTATAATCCTTCCTCATCGGTGACCTGATTGATCGCGCCACGCCACTTTAATTCATCAATAATATTTTCCACATGTATCTTCCTTTCTCCACCTTGAATTTCATGCAACACAAAAAGTACTGCGTTATATCTACGCTAAAATCCATCCAGTCCCCTTTTTTTCAATAAAAAAATCCCCAATGCCAATATAGACATCAGGGACGGATCTTACCGCGTTACCACCCAGATTACTGCAATGACTGCAGTCACCTTAAACATCGATAACGAGATCAACCGAATTTTGCTCCATAATGTACTTCATAAACTTGGAATAGACTGATTTACAGCGAACATCAGCTCTCTTGGCCAGGGTCCAAGTTACTACTGCGTTACTTCATTGCTTTATTAGAATTATCCTAAGCTATGCAAACACATAAGTCAATAGTCTTTTAGTCCTGTAAAGCTTGTTGTTTAGCTTGACAAGCAGGACAAAGCCCATACACTTCATACTGGCTACTATAGATCTGATAACCAGTTTCAGCAGCCCCTTTTTGTTCTAATCGTTTAAAACTATCATCATAGACATCGACGATTTTATTACATGACACACAAATCACGTGGTAGTGAGGTTTGTCAAGGTGATCATAGCGCATATGTCCATCATTGTCTGGTGCAACTTCTGTGACCAACTTATTGTCTTGCAATAATTCAAGAGTATTATAGACAGTCGCTAAACTCACACTAAACCCACTTTTACGTACATGATCACAAATCATTTCAATTGATGGATGTTCGTGTGAAGTCATTAAATAAGCCAAAATGACCTGCCGTTGAGGGGTATTTTTGATCCCATGTTCCTTCAGGTTTTCAGCAGCCGTCACTAACGTTTCCTGATTTCGCAGCATAAATTGCGCCTCCTTCTCACTGTAAAAAAATTTTGTATTTGTAATTTTTAAAAAATACTTTCTATGGTGTTATTGTAGCACTATTTACAAGATAAAGTCTATTAAACAAGCCTATCCAGTAGCTTATAGTGTGCTCTCAAGCAACCAATGGGAAAAATTTAATAACTTTAAACAGCCAAGTTTGTAGCGCTAAAAGATACTTACCATCTAATAGATCATCTAGTTGACCGATCCAGATCAACCGCAATTCGATCAACAATAAACAGATCATCAAGCCAAAAACTAGATATTCTGCCAAACTACCTGTTTTATATGAAACGAACTTACCACTATGTTTAGTTTTTCTCTTTTTTGGCCACAGCCAATTCACACCTTCTTGCGAAAAGCTATCTTCGATCAGATGACAAAAATAGCCAAATGTCAGCCAAAATGGTGTGTAGCCCCCACGACTAGTTAAATAGTTCGTGGCTAACACACTCATCAACCAAAAGACTACCACTAACGCCACTAAAGAATGTGTGGCTTTCCGGTGTCCAAATGTTTTATTGGTTAGGCCACTAGCAAGTTTATTACGTTGACCTAAAAATGATTGCGGATGATCAATATCAGGCAATAAACTACCCAACCCTAACATCCCAATGTTTAAGAGCTCGACTTGCCCCCCACTAGCCATGACTGGCAGTCCAACGACTATTGTCGATATTAAATGCGTTTTGTACTCCATAATCGATCCTTTATAATTAAATTTACTGGCGCGTTATTCCTCAAATTCATGCTCGTATTTAAGAGAAGAACGCCCATTTTCAGATAAGACATGTAATTGATCAGGGATCTCCGTCCGTAATTCTGTAACATGACTAATGATCCCGATCAAACGATTTTCACCTTCTATGGCACGCAAGGCATCTAAAGCCATTTGCAAGCTGTCTGTGTCTAAAGATCCAAAACCTTCATCTACAAAAAGTGCTTCAACACTCACTCCGCCTGCCTGTGCTGAAACGACCTCGCCTAAAGCTAAAGCCAAACACAAAGCAGCAATAAAACTTTCCCCACCAGAAAGAGTCCGTACTGAACGGATCTTACCTGCATTATCATCATAAATATTAAGTTCTAAGCCGGTGTTAGAAGCATAGCTGCCCGCCTTGTCATCCAAACAAAAACTATAGCGTCCACTCGTTAATTCGGCAAAACGTTGGTTGGCTACCTCTAATACTTGTCTAAAGTAGCTTTGCAACACATATCTTTCAATATTAAGCTTCAACTTTCCTTTTCCTGAAATAACTTCAGCTAATTGTGTCCACTGCTGATCTTGGTCGATCTGACTTTGATAATCTTGCCAGATCTGGCTGACTTTAGTATAAGTATCTTGATTTTGTTGAAAAATGTGGTTGACCTTACTACGCTGTTGAAACAAAGTATCTTGTTTCAATTTGATCTGTGTAATTTGTTTTTTGGTTTGCTCGATCTGTGGCGTTGGTCGATCAGCGATCCGTTTTGCTAATTGCTTTTGTTTTGTCTGATTAATAGTCAACTGTTCATGATATTTTTCTAACTGGCCGCGTAATGCTGTCAAAGAATCAAGCTTTTGGCTCAAAGTTTGCAAGCGTGACAGATCCATTTCACCGCTATAATTTTGACAAGCCATTTTCAATTTTTCTTGTGCGCCAGCATGATCGATTTGAGCTTTTTTAAGCTGTTGCGTTCGTTCTTTTAAACCAGACTCAACGGCAGCAATTTTATTAGACAAAATATTCTGCTCTTTTTGGACTGTTTGTTGTTGCTGCTTAAAATCAGTAACTGACTTATTCCAGGACTTTAATTGTTCTTGCAATTCCTGACTAGAGGCATACTTCTTTGGCAATTGTTCTTTAGTTTGTGCATACTCAACAGCTAATTTTTGTTCAGCTAACTTAGCTTGCTGACAATTTTCAGCTGCAGTCTGACTAGCATTTTCCAATGCTGTTTGTTGTTGCTGTAAAGCAGCTAACCGTTCTTGCATTTTTTGACTAGTTGCTTGACGTTTGTCAAATGTTTGTGTATCTATCACCAGTTGTTGTCGTGAGGCTTGCACGGCATGGATCACGTTATCTAAACTAGCATCACTTCTTAAGGCAAGCGATTCGACCAATTTTGCTTGTTGTTTCTTAAGTGTCAAGTCTTGTTGAGTTAAATATTTTTCTCGTGTAGTAACTGTACCTTTTTGCGTATTAACGGCTGCTAGTGCATTTTGATAGACTTTTTGCGCCGCTTTAACTTGTTGTTTTGTCACCGGTTCAGACATAGTCGTAACATTGGCTGGGTGAGGATGATCAGTTGCACCACACAAGGGACATGGTTGTCCTGGTTTTAAGCGTGCAGCTAGGCTAACGATCTGGTCAGCAGCAAATTTAGCATCGAGGTCCTGATATTTATCTTGGGCTGCTTGAACATTTTCTTCTAGCTGAATCAATTCTGTTTTCAATACCTTCAGTTCTGTTATCGTAGTATTTTTTTGTTCAGCAGCCTGTTTTAGATCAGCTAATTTTTGCTCAAGATTTTCAATCTGGTCTTTTTTAGCTTGTAACTGCAGTTCTTGTTGATGTAGATCTGCGTACTCTTGCAGGCCTTTTTCCAATTTAGCCTGTCGTTTTTTACTTTGCTTGACTTCTTCTTGAGCCTTGGCAACTTCTTTTTGTTGTTTTGTGACTTGAACAAGCATTTTTTGGTGATCTGCTTGTAATTGTTCAACTTTTTGGTACAAGGCTACTTTATCTTTTAAGCGTTCGATCTGTCCTTGATATTTTTCAATTTGGGGTTCAATTTCAGTTAAGTGCTTTTGTTGTATCTTATTTTGAGCTAATTCTTGTTGTAAAGTCGCTTGTTTTTTCGTTTCACTTTCTTGTTTAGCCTTTAATCTTTCCGTCAAGTCTGCTGCATCAGTATAGTCTTTAAGTGTAGCCTGTTGTTTATTAGCCCATTCCAATTCTTGCAATTGTACTTGTAGTTGGTCAAATTGAGGCTTTTGGTTTTCTAATCCTTGTGCTTGTTTTTGATATTCAGCCAACTTATTTTGGTCATCAAGTAAGCTTTGTTGCGTTTGAAATAAGCGGTCTAATTTAGTTTTTTGCTGATCATTTTCCTGATACTCTGCTTGATATTTTGCAATTAAAGCACGCTGCTTTTTTAATTCTAAAGCAAGTTGTTCCAACCAATCAGGGACTGGTCGGTTTAAATCGACCAGCCCAGGCTTATCAACTTGAACATTTTTTTGCAGCTCATGGAGGTGTTCAAGTTGCTGTTTAGTTGCAGCTTGTCTTTCCTTATTTCGTTCCTTGATACTGTCAACAAAGCGCTGATAAAACTCAGTCCCAAATAATTCACGCAAAACCGTTTCTTTACTATTACTGTCAGCCGACAAAAAATTGCGAAATTGGCCTTGAGGCAAGATCACGATCTGTGAAAACTGCTCTGCAGTTAAATTCAGCAGATCACTGATAAACTGGTTTGCCTGATTGATCTTATCGATCTCACGTTTTTCCCCAGAAACATCACGGTAGATCAAAGAAACCTTCGCTGCTCGCTCAGTCTGACCATTGCCTCGTTTGGAAGCGACCGTTTGTTTAGGAGAACGCGTGATTTGGTAAGTTTTTTGTTGGTCTTCAAATTCAAACATAACTTCTGTTAGATCTTGATCACTTGCAAAATCAGAACGCATTTCTTGCGCGTCACGTTCGTTACCTGAAGTTTGTCCAAACAAAGCAAAACACATCGCATCGAAGATCGTCGTTTTTCCTGTACCTGTTTTCCCACTGATCAGAAAAACTGCTGCATCAAAAAAAGCCGAAAAATCAACTGTTTCATCAACATATGGACCAAAATTTTTCATACGAAGTTTAATGGGTTTCATATGTACCTCCTTCCTGCAATTCCGTAAAGCTTTCTTTAACGATTTTTTCTTGTAAAGGTGTGGGCTTATCCGCTGTCATTTCTTCAAAAAAAGTATCAAATAATTCCAGTGGGTCTAAATTAGCCCGGGGCGTCTTTTGAACGGATACTAAGGCATTTTCACGTCCATTGACCCGCGATAAGCTAACGATACGTGGATAATAACGACGTAGTTTATTCATAACATCGTCGATCACTGCCCGGTCAGTCAAACGGATCGCCACATAATCTTTTTCTGGGATCTGACGGTACAACTTAGGGTCAGTCAATTCACTAAATGAATGTTCCAAAACATGAATATCGTGTAATGGTCTTAATGGGATCCATTTCGCTTGATATGGATCAGTATCCACGATCCAGACGCCCTTTTCGGTGTTTGCTTCACTGGTCGAAAATTTAACTGGTGAACCAGCGTAATGAATAAAGTCATGCTTGATCGCATTTTTGTCATGCAAATGTCCCAAAGCAACGTAATCAAATTTTTCTAAGAGATCAACTGGTACTGGATTTAGCCCGCCCACTTCTAACATTGTTTCTGAATCTGTATGTGAACTACCGGCAGCAAAAAAATGCGCGACCAAAATATGTTTTTTATCAGAGGCAAACTGCTGCTCCATTTCTGCCACAACTTTTTCCATGATCTCAGGCAAGTTTTTCAAAGAATCATCTTCAAAATAATTACGCGCCATTTGCGGTTGAAAATATGGCAACATAAAAAACTGTGTATCCCCTAAAGTTACAGGTGAAAAAGCATCACTAAACTTTGTTTTCAAATAAAAATCAGTCGCTTGATACCAATCACTGCCAGTTTCTAGCCGAATAGCCGAATCATGGTTGCCACTTATCGTTAATAAGGGGTATCCTGCTTGCAAATTAAGTTCTTTTAACATTTGATTAAGTAAGGCTACTGAATCTTCGCTAGCAACCGCACGGTCATATAAGTCTCCTGCGATCACGATCGCATCTACGTTTTGCTCAACCGCGATCTGCTTGATCTGGTCAAACGCATCACGTTGCTCTTCAGCTAGGTCAAAGCCATGCAATTTTTTGCCAATATGCCAATCTGCTGTATGTAAAAAACGCATCTTATTTCCTCCAGTCGTTTTTCAAACATTAGTTCGTATAATTTTAACACAAAAAGAGCATCACTGCCCTTTAAATCTAGCTATCACAACTAGACTATTCTTGGTTCAAAATTGATTCGAGCCCACTATTATAGTTATCTTCGATCAGATCACCATACTTGTCTGGTTGAATATCGATCAACCGTTCATCGAAATTAGGAAAAACGTGCTTAGAAATAAAATCTAACAACCCATCGTGTAATAGATCGATCTCATGTGTATCATGGTCGTTCAACGTAAACGTCCCATTTTCATCAACACGGTCTTTGGCATTAGCTAGCAAAGTTAAAGCCGCATACATACCAGCATCATGAGC
>DXAP01000156.1 GCA_019116985.1 Candidatus Ligilactobacillus excrementavium
CTACTCATGTTTTAACCTCCAGCAAAAATTATATTTTTATTAACACAAACTGTTGAACAGTTTTTTCCTAAAAAAACTAGAAAATGCTTTATTCAGAAAAAATTTTCACTCATTACTCTCTATAATACATCATAGAACATAAGCAAAAGTGAGGGTGAGGACATGATTTATACATTAACGTTAAATCCGGCAATAGATTTATTTATAGAAACAAATTATTTAAAAAAGAATTCGGTAAATCGTACAGAAAAATATGACATCCAAGCAAATGGAAAAGGAATTAATGTTTCTTTTATATTAAAAAGATTAGGTATTCCGAACACTGCTACAGGAGTTGGGGGAGGATTTACTTTAGACTATATCCAACAAGAATTAACAAATAATCATATCGAAAACTTCTTTACAAATATTAATGGAATAACCAGAATAAACGTTTTCACACATGTAAATTCCCAAAATTGTGAATACAAATTAGTCAATCCTGGGCCAAAGATTACTCAAGAATCGCAAAACAAATTACTTCAATATTTTAACAGATTAAAAAAAGGAGACATAGTGTCTTTATCAGGAAGCTTTTCGTCAGGAATAAGTCCTAATATTATCACTAAACTAGCCGAAATAATAAAAGAAAAAGAAGCAAGCTTTATCATCGATACCAGCTATTCAGAAGTAATGGATGTTTTAAAATATCATCCTTTACTAATCAAACCTAACCAAGAAGAAATTAAGAAATGGTTCAATATTGATGAAAAATTATCAATCAAAGAAACTATCAAGTTAGCACAACAGTTAGTAAAAGCCGGAGCACAAAATGTATTACTCTCATTAGGAGAAAACGGTGCCGCATTTATTTCTAAAGATTCTGTTTATTATGGTAATGCTCCAAAAATTACTGCACTTAACTCTGCTGGGGCTGGAGATACTATGCTAGGAACTTTTATTGCTGGGATGGTAAATAAATTAGATATCAAATCAAATTTGAAAAGAAGTATCGCTGCTGGCAGTGACACAACACAAAGTATGTGGATCACAGATTTTAAGAACGTAGAAATGCTTGAAAAACAAATAAAAATAGACCAATTAACTGACAATTAAAAAGGAGAGGATTAGTAATGGCTAATTATGACATTGTTGCAGCCACGGGTTGTGCTACAGGAATTGCACATACGTTTATGGCAGAAGAGACTTTAGAACAGGCAGCCAAAAACAAACATCTATCCATTAAAGTAGAAACTCACGGACAAACAGGAATAGAACATTCTTTAACTTCTAATGAAATTAAAAATGCAAAAGCAGTTATTATTGCTTCAGATATTGACGTAGATACTGATCGCTTTGCTGGTAAAAAACTTGTGAATGTAAAAGTTGCCAAGGCCATCAGTGATTCGGACAAGTTAATCGAATTGGCCTTGTCTGATAATGCCCCAATTCACAAATCTAGTAATGCAAGTAATAATGATGAAATACAAAGTTCAAACACCGAAGAAAAAAAGTCAATTGGTAATATTATCTATACTTCCTTAATGAATGGTGTTTCACACATGCTACCGCTAGTTGTAGCTGGCGGTGTTTTGACAGCGGTATCTTTCTTTTGGGGTATCTATTCCGCAAATCCTAAGAGTGACCAATTTAATCAATTCGCTTACATGTTAAACACTATTGGTGGAACGACTATGGACTTAATGGTTCCAGTACTTGCGGCCTACATTGGTGAAGCAATTGCTAAACGTTCTGGTTTAGTTGTCGGCTTCGCAGTCGGCATGATTGCATTTAATGGTGGTTCTGGTTTTCTAGGAGCTATTATTGGTGGTTACATCGCAGCACTGGTTATTTTAGGACTACAGAAAGTCCTAAAACCTTTACCGGACAAACAATTCAGAGGATTAAAATCAATTTTTCTTTACCCTGTTTTAGGTGTTTTCATAGCAGGAATTCTTATGATGCTTATCAATGTTCCAATGAAAGCGTTGAATACTGGTATGATGGATGTTTTAAAAGGCATGGAAAACACAACCCCTCTTTTATTGGGTATCATTATTGGTTGCTTATCGGCAGCTGACTTTGGCGGTCCTTTAAACAAAGCAGCATATTTGACTGGTACCGCACTTTTAGCTCAAGGTAATTATTTCTTTATGGCGGGCGTTTCAGCAGCATGTATTGCACCACCTTTAGCAACCGGTTTTGCTGTTTTATTTAATAAAAAAGCATATTCAAAAGAAGAACGTAGTGCAGGTTATGTTAACTTTCTACTAGGATCGACCCACATCACAGAAGGTGCGATTCCATTTGCAGCAACAAACCCATTATTCAATATCCCTGCTTTCATGGTCGGATCATCTATAGCTGCTGTTCTAACATATTTTTCCAAAATACAAGTTCCAGCACCACATGGTGGTTTTATCGTATTACCATTAGTTAATCATCCAATTTTATGGGTCGTATATATTTTGATCGGCTCTATTGTTTCCGGAATATTATTAGCAATAATAGCAGAACGCTCATACCGAAAGAAAAATCAGCAACAGCCCGAATTTGCTGAACCTAATAAAAACAACGTTGAAAATAAAACGTCTTCAGTTCAAACCTTCGATACTGTTGAAAAGAAAAATTCACCAGCATCAATTTTAAATGTTAACAATATTGCTTTTGATGTCACCGCAACTGATCGAAATGATGCATTACACCAATTAAGTAAGTTTGCTGAAGACAAAGGTTTAATTACAAACTCACAAGCAGTTTATCAAAAATATTTACAAAGAGAACAAGAAGGATCTACCGGAATGGAACAAGGAATTGCCATTCCACATGCTCAAGACAGTAGCATCAAAACTTCTGCAATGGTAATCTTTCGACTAAAAAATGAAGTTAAATGGGAAACATTTGATGAAAAACCAGTTAACACAATAATTTCATTCTTAATTCCTGAAAAAGATAATGGTACCCACCTCAATTATCTTTCAGATACTGCTAAACTGTTAACTCATCAAGATTTTATCCAAAAATTAAAAGATGCAAATAATGCTGATGAAATTTACGATCTTTTTGAAAGATATAACGAAGAATAAAAATCACTGTTAAAAAGGAGAAATTATCGAAATGTCCAACAAAATTGAAGCTTTAAAACGTATGTCCAATGAAAATGGTGTAATTGCCGCCTTAGCGATCGACCAACGTGGTTCTTTGAAGAAAATGTTAGCTGCTGCAGCTAATAAACCTGCTAATGAAGA
>DXAP01000157.1 GCA_019116985.1 Candidatus Ligilactobacillus excrementavium
TAATGCGTTTTTGGCATTAGAGCCGGCTAGTTAGTTAGGCACAACCTTCTGCCAAGCAAAGCTCATTTAAAATCAGAGAGCGGAGCGTGGCGCTTAGAAGGTGAGCACTAAGTGACTAGCTGGGTATAATGCGTTTTTGGCATTAGAGCCGGCTAGTTAGTTAGGCACAACCTTCTGCCAAGCAAAGCTCATTTAAGGGTCGTCGATTTAACTCATTAATGGGCTAGATCGGCGTCCCTTTTAGCATCGATCAGCTTAAGTTACCGCCAGCATCACAAACTAAATACTGATTGCCCCATTTTTTCATCGCAAAAATGATTGGCATAAGCGATCTGCCTTCTTCAGTCAGAGAATATAAAGATGTCACCTGGTTATCATTGCTGTACTTATCATTGAATACTAAACCGTTATCAATTAATCTATCCAGTTGTTGCTTGAGGACTTTCCGACTAACTGACATCGTCTTATGTAATTCTTCAAAACGATATGGATGATCAGCCAGTGTCAACATGATAGTTGGGACCCATTTTTTACCGATCAGACTAGTAGTTGCTTCGACGGGACAACTAAATAATTGTTGATCTGCTAAATATGTTTTTGCCACGAACAACACTTCTTTCCTAGTTACTTTAAAGTTCCTAATTGTTTCTTTCCTGCTATCTAATTATACTATGGATGAAATCATTAAAAAACAGGAGGTTATCGAACATGAAACATTTTGAAAATATTATTATCGGCTTCGGTAAAGCAGGTAAGACACTCGCTGGGTCATTAACAAAAAATGGACAAGAAGTTCTATTGATTGAAAAAGATCCTTTGATGTACGGCGGGACTTGCATCAACGTTGCTTGCCTACCTTCCAAGAATATGATAATCAACGCACAGCGCGGTACAGACTATGACAAAGCAATCGCAACTAAAAACGAACTCACCGCTAAATTAAGAAATAAAAACTATCATAAGGTTGCTGATCAAGCAAATGCCACAGTTTTAACGGCTGATGCTGAATTTATCGACGATCAAACCATTCAGGTCAGCGATGATTCAGGAAAAGAAAAATTGACTGCCGACAAGATATTTATCAATACTGGATCGACTCCTATTTTACCAGACATTCCCGGGTTAAAAGATAGCTCTCATGTCTTTACATCTAAGACACTTTTAGACCAAAGCAAACAAAATAAAAATATCGCTATCTTAGGTGATGGCCCGATCGGATTAGAATTTGCTTCAATGTATGCTCAATTTGGCAGTCAAGTTACTCTGATCAGTCAAAATAAAACGATCCTAAATCAACTCGAACCAGAAATCGCAAATGCTGCTAAGGAAGACATGAGTATAGACGGAGTCCAGTTCCTATTAAACAGCCAGCTTATAAAAGTAACTGAAACTACTGATGGCATTATCTTAGATATCGATACTCCAAATGGAAAACAATCTTTAAATGCAGATGCTTTGTTAGTTGCTACAGGGCGACGTGCTAATACAGATGATCTTCATCTTGAACGTACCAACATCCAAACAGGCCATCAGGGTGAGATCCTTGTCAATGACAGGTTAGAAACAAATGTAACTAATATTTTTGCGATGGGCGATGTTGCAGGCAGTCCGCAATTCACCTATATCTCATTAGATGATTGGCGCATTTTAAACAATCAATTTTTCGGTGACCAAACTCGAACACGTGCTAACCGCCCTGTTTTTGCCAACACTATATTCTTAAATCCTGCAATCAGCAGTGTCGGTCAAAATGAAACCCAGCTACAAAAAGAAGAGCGCCCTTACCAAGTTTTCAAGATGCCTACTGCCGGTGTTCCCAAGTCTCAAGTAATTGGAGACCCACGTGGCAGTTATAAAGTTCTCATAGACGCAAAAACACACCAAATCCTTGGTGCAACGATTTACGCAGAAGAAGCATACGAAACGATCAATGTGATCAGTCTTGCTATGCAAAATAATCTACCAGCCGAAGCTTTGAGAGATCAGATTTATACGCACCCAACTATGACAGAAGCATTGAATGACCTTTTTGCTGAACTTTAATTTACTATCCGCCATATGTTAAAAGCGAGCTACTAAAAATCATTTGAAATGCTGGATTTAGATAATTTTTACAAAAAAATATCCTCCCTTGCTTCAACACAATTTGAAACAAGGGAGGATATTTACTTATACCACATTACTTACCAAAGGTGATCACAGTCCCAACATGTACATCAGGTTCACCGTGTGGACGTAAATAAATGGCATTCGGCCGCGGATCTGTCGGAACTTCATGAAAGTCAAAAACAGTATGTCCGATCGACATCAGATTGCTTTCAACCAACGCGCCCAGATAAGTGATCTCATACTCTTGTTCGTCAAACGCAACTTTTTGCCCCACTGCTAAAGTGTAATTTTGCTCAAAATCAGAAAGTTTCTCATGGATCATCGAAACATCCCGTAATTTATCCGAAGCGGAGTCGTCAAACAAAATGATCAACCCATCTTCTTTTGAACCAGCATGTTTTCCGATTGACGTGATCCTAGTCTTAAGCATAATACTAACCTCTTTCTAAAAAAACATTTTCATTTATTATCTTAGCATTAATAAGTGACGCAAAAACTCTTTTATCGTAATTATTGGTCTGATAAATTTTGCCTAAAAATAATTCGTAAACAAAGACGCCAACCTTTTTGAATGCTATACTTTAACTTGATAACATGAAAGGAAGTGGCTAAGTACTTTATGAAAGAACAAATCTTTTTTGGTACGTATACCCGCAAAACCAGCCAAGGTATATATTCAGCATATTTAGACACAGAGCAAAGTAAAATCAGCGATCCACAACTCGCGGTTAAAATCGGCGGACCGACTTATGTACGGTTAACACAAAACGATGATTTAATTGCGATCACTTCTGCCAACGGCCGTGGTGGTATTAGTAGTTATCAAATTTCAAACGATAATTTCATTAAAAACAATGAGGTTTTACATGAAGGGGCTAGTCCTTGTTACATTGGAGTTGACGAAAAAAGACAATTACTATATTCCGCCAACTATCACAAAGGTGAGATCCTGGTTTATCGCATTAACCACGACCATACATTAACTCAAACCGACAGTGTCGTTGTTAGTGGTCATGGACCACGTGAGGAACAAGACAGTGCACACATTCACTTTACTGATCTCACCCCCGATGACCGCTTGGTTGCTGTTGATCTTGGCAGTGATAAGATCTACGTTTATGATGTAACTGATGCCGGCAAGCTCAATGAAATCAGTGTTTTATCAACAAAAGCAGGTTATGGTCCACGTCATTTGACCTTTTCACCAGATGGTAATTTCGCATATTTAGCTGGCGAATTATCTAGTCAGATCAGTACTTTAAAATATGACTCAATGACTGGTTCATTTGAAATATTACAAACTTTAAAAACGATCCCTGCGGATTGGACAAAACACAATGGTGCCGCAGCCATTAAAGGTTCTAGAGATGGCAATTACGTCTATGTTTCTAACCGTGGATATAACTCGTTAGCGGTATTTAAGGTTCAAGCTGACCATCAACTTCAGCTGATCCAACAAATTTCAACTGAAGGTGACTTTCCACGTGACTTTGCATTAGACCCGAGCGAAAAGTTTATCGTATGTGCTAATCAAAATACTGACAATGTAACGCTGTATTCGCGTGACAACCAAACAGGACGGTTAACATGCCTACAAAAAGACGTTGTTGTTCCTGAAGGAGTTTGCGTTTGTTTTACTGATTTGGCATAATTATTAAAGCTATTAAACTTGGAGATGAATCATTTGTTATTAAAAGAAGCATGTCTTGAAAATTTCACAGACATTCCTGTAGCCAGTCATAATGGCGCAGCTCGTATTGAATTATGTGATAACCTCGCCGTGGGTGGAACAACTCCAAGCAAAGGAGTTATTGCCGAAGCTGCTAAATACTGCCACGAACAAAATATCCCATTGATCGTTTTGATCCGTCCACGTAAAGGTAACTATGTGTACAGTGATACAGAAATAAAAATCATGGAAGCAGATATTTTTGAAGCCCAAGCTCTAGGTGCTGATGGGATCTCTTTTGGTGCTTTGACGCCAGATAATGACCTTGACCAAGAAGCAATGGAACAACTAGGTGCAGCCGCAGGAGGAATGCAGCTGGTAATGCATATGGCCTTTGATGAAATGAACTTTGAACAACAAAAAAAAGCCATTGATTGGGCAGTCGACCAAGGCTACGAGCGGATCTTAACGCATGGTGGCCCATTATCAAGTTCACTTGAAAAAACATCAGGGCATATCAAAGAATTACTCTCATATGCAAGTGGCCGTATCACTATTTTACCTGGTGGCGGCATTACTGCAGAAAATTGTGACGCAGTCGCAAAAAACTTGGGAGTTACTCAGGTACATGGCTCACAGATCGTTCCTTTAAGTCTCGTTCAAAAATAAAACCACTTATTTTATCTAGTGAATCTAAATAAGGGCTAGGACATAATTAGCTATGTGATCCTAAAAGGGCCGACGATTTACACCATTTAATGGGATAAATCGTCGGCCCTTAAACGTGTTCCAAAAGATCGAAGCATCTTTTGTTCCACTCGCTAAATTTATTCTTAATTATTTTGCTCCAACAGATCGTGCAAACCGTTTAAAAGCTGCTTGCCCCTTTTCTTCGCGTTTAAAGACCCCTGCGTCTTCCAAAACACGGGCAAAAACCTTACCCACTTCTTTTTGCACGATATTGTCAACATTTCCGACATTCAAATCAGCGTGATCCTTTTTGATTTGCTGTGCCCATGGTAAATGATAATCCGCAATTTCATTTTGTTGACCAAGCAAATACTTAGCCACTTCTTTCAGTTCTTTCTTTAAACGTGGTGGCAATATGGCCAGACCCATTACTTCGATCAGACCGATATTTTCCTGTTTGATATGTTGTACATCTGGGTGCGGATGAAAGATACCATCTGGGTATTGTTTTGATGTTTGATTATCACGTAACACCAGATCTAATTCAAGTTGTCCATCACGCAAACGTGCAATAGGTGTGATCGTATGGTGTGGTTCACCATTCGTTTCTGCCCGTACGTCTACACTTTCATCACTATAGTTTCGCCATTTTTTCAAAATTTTAGTAGCCAGCTGTGTTAATTGAGCTTTAGAATCACCACGTAAACGGATCACTGACATCGGCCATTTAACGATCCCAGCAGTAATATCTTCAAAGCCGCTAAATTCTAGTGGCGTTTCGATCGGCGCTTCTTCCATGGCAAATACATGCCGTCCACCTTGATAATGTTCATGTGTCAAGATCGAACCGCCTACAATCGGTAAATCGGCATTACTCCCCACAAAATAGCCTGGAAACTTCTCGATGATCGTTAATAAACGTGTGAAAGTATCCTGGTCGATCTGCATTTCATGATGTTTAGTATCCAAGAAAATACAGTGTTCACCAAAATATGCGTATGGCGAATACTGAAAGCCCCACTGCTCATCACCGATATTAAACCGGATCACACGGTGATTGCTACGTGCTGGATAACTGATTCGACCTAAATACCCTTCGTTTTCCAAACACAGCTGGCATAGTGGATAATCAGTTGATTTTTGCTTTTTGGCAAGTGCGATCTGTTTCGGATCTTTTTCTGGTTTAGACAGGTTGATCGTAATTTCTAAATCACCGTAGTCTGTCTTAGCCGGAAAATAAATATTTTTTGCGATCGCACGTGTCTTGATATAATCACTGCGCCGACTGAGAGTATAAAAATCTGCGATTGCTTTTTGCGGATCATCATTTTGATAAGTTTGCCAAAATTTTTGATTGACTAGACTTGGACGTGGAACGATCAGCTCCATTAACTGTGCTCCCAAAATATCTTTTTCATCATGGGTCTGCCCACACCGGCCATTTTGTTGCGCTTGCTTGATCAATTCATCTTTTAGATCCAATAATTCTGTCTGGGCTGTAGTGGCATCTAGAGTTTCATCACCCACTAATCTTAATACGTAGTTTCTTAAATAGATCTGGTCTTCTGCTTGAAAATCACTATTTCCTATAACTTGCTTTACAAAGGCAGCGACCAATTTTTGTTCAGCCAATTTATTCACCTACTCTTTTGTTCCTATTCTCTCTTAATTAGCCGATCTTATAAAACTTTTGTTCCATCGGAAATTTCCGCTTCATAAAATGAAGGAGCATATCCGATCACTTCAGTATATCTAGCACCAACTTCTTTTTCAAAGTCTGCCACCTTGTCTTTAGCAACTAAAGCGATCGCACAGCCACCAAAACCAGCCCCAGTCATCCGTGCACCTAAAACGCCTGGTTGTTTCCATGCATTGTGGACTAAAGTATCCAATTCTTTACCAGTCACTTCATAATCATGTTCAAGTGATACATGAGAAGCATTGACCAAACGACCAAATTCTTCTAATTTACCATCTTGCAACAATTTTTCTGCACGTAAAGTCCGTTCATTTTCTAAAACCGCGTGACGTGCACGTTTGAAACGATCTTCGTCATCGATCAAATAAGAATATTCATCAAAGGTAGAAGCATCCAGTTCACCTAAGGATGAAATATCAAGCTTGCTTTGTAATTCACTCAAGGCTTTTTCACATTCTGCCCGCCGTTCATTATATTTGGAATCGGCTAATTCACGACGTTTATTGGTATTCATAATAATGATCACGTCGCCTTTTAAGTCAATTGGTGCAACTTTATAATCCAATGTATTAGTATCTAAAAGTAAGGCATGATCTTTTTGTCCCATACCAACGGCGAATTGATCCATGATACCAGAGTTAACACCAATAAACTCATTTTCTGTTTTCATACCCAGTTTAATGAGATCAAGCCGTTTAATGTTTAAATCAAATTGATCATCAACGATCAAACCGATCAACATTTCTAAGGCAGCCGAAGAAGATAAACCTGAACCATTTGGAATATTTCCGTTGATATAAATATCTAGCCCGCTATCAATTTTATGCCCTGCCGCTTGAATAAATTTAATCATTCCTTTGGCATAATTCGCCCAAGAATCAGCTTCTACATATTCTAAAGAATCTAAATCAGCTTCAATAACACCCAATTCAGTAAAATTACCTGAATAAAAACGTAGTTTACGGTCAGAACGCTTAGCAGCAGCACCCCAGATTCCCAGCGAGATCGCGCAAGGGAAAACATGACCACCATTATAATCAGTGTGTTCGCCAATCAAATTGATCCGACCAGGCGAAAAATATTCGGCACTCGGTTGAGTTGTATAAATTTTAGTAAATGCAGTGATGAGTTCTTGTTTATCCATTTAATAGACCCTCCCAGGATTTTAAGTAAACGCTTCAATATTTTTATTGTAAACTATTTTAGTAAATACATCAATGTTTTACTAATTTATTTACTTAATTATTTACTATGGTAAAATATAACTATACTAAAAGAAAGGATGTGCACGAATTGGCAACTATTAAAGACATCGCCGACTTAGCCGCAGTTTCGCCCGCAACTGTCTCGCGCGTCTTAAATCATTATCAAAGCATGTCAGTTAGCAGCGAGACAAAAGAACGGATCTTTAACGCTGCACATCAATTAAATTACACCAAAAGTCATTCACACACGCAAAAAAAAGGCACGCAAAAAACGATTGCAATCATTGAGTGGTACACAGAACAACAAGAATTAAATGATCTTTATTACTTTTCCTTACGTGAAGGGATCGAAGAGAAAGCTCAAGCTTTAGGCTATAACATTCAGCGTCTTTTTCACACTGACCCCTTAGAAAAAGCAGCAGCTTGCAGTGGGATCCTTGCACTCGGAAAATTTAGTGATCTGCAGATCGAACAACTCGGTCAACTATCAAAACATATTGTTTTCGTTGATTGCGATACCTTAGGTCAAGGATATAGTTGTGTCGTACCTGACTTTGATAACGGTGTCGCCGCCGTTTTACATCAATTTGAACAAAAAGGCCTCAAAAAAATAGGTATGTTAGCTGGTGAAGAACATACCTCAGATCAAGAAAAAAGCTTACTTGATCCACGTTTTTTAGCTTTTAAAAAGCAATTAACTGACCAAAACAAATATGACCGACGCTATGTTTACGTTGGTGATTTCACTTTAGACTCAGGCTATAAAATGATGCAACAGGCACTCACTGATTTAGCTGGGGATTTACCAGAAGCCTTTTTTATGGCCAATGATTCACTAGCTGTCGGTGCTTTGCGGGCTTTGCAGGAAAAAAATATTCAAATTCCAAAACAAATCAGCATTATTTCCTTCAATGATTCTTCTTTAGCAGATTTCGTGTATCCCAAGCTTAGTAGTGTCCATGTTCCTACTACACAAATGGGAGCAACTGCTGTTGAATTACTTGATTCTAAATTAACTTCTAAAACTAATGAAAGCGAACCACGTAAAGTAACTCACGGAGTCCGACTTGTCTTACGTGACAGCTCATTGAACTAACATAATAAACAACTATATTCATGCAAAAACAAGCTGGGACATAACTAGCTGTGCGATTCTAAAAAGGGCCGTCGATCTATCCCATTAAAATGGGTTAAATCGACGGCCCTTAAATGAGCTTCGCCTGGCAGAAGGTTGTGCCTAACCAATTAGCCGGCTCTAATGCCAAAAAAGCATTATATCCGTCAAGTCAATTAGTGCTCACCTTCTAAACGCCATGCTCCGCTCTCTGTTTTTAAGTGTTTAAGAAAAAATTTAAAAATTGATGTGCAATATTAAAATAGATCAACACCGAAGTCAGATCACTTAAAGTTGAAATAAATGGCCCCGAAGCAACTGCCGGGTCGACTCCAATCTTATCCATAACTAGCGGTATGATACTCCCAGCAACAGTCGCAACGGTAATTGCCGTAGCCATCGAGATACCGATCACGAAACCAAGGATAAAATTATGCTTCCAGATCCCCACTAACAATAAGACCGCTAAGCCAGTCACTAATCCAGCAAACAACCCCGTAGCCAACTCACTTAAAATAGTTTTAATTCCGGAACGTCGGTCTTCTTCACTATTAGACAAACCACGAATGGCAACAGCCAAGCTTTGTGTTCCTGCATTACCAGCAGTACCAGTGATCAAAGAAACAAACACAGCTAAAATACTAGCCTGAGAAATCAAAGCTTCATAGTGATCGATCAAAGTGGTCGTGGACATTCCCATCACTAATAAGATGATCAACCACGGCAAACGTTTCAGTGAAGCTTGAAAAGGATTTTCCGGTGTTTCTTGTGTATCAACACCAGCCAAACCAGAATACTCGCCAGCATTTTCTTCATCAATAACATCAATAACATCATCAACGTTGATGATCCCCACTAATTTATTAGCATAATCGATAACTGGTAAAGCCACGAAGTTATAATCACGCACTTTTTGTGCAACTTCAGCTTGGTCTTCATCAACAGGCACAGAGATCACTGAGTCTGTCATGATCTCAGTGATCTGAGTTTCTTCTGGGTTAGTTAATAAATCACGCAAAGTCACAACACCGATCAATTCATTATCATCACTAACGACATATGCATAATAGATCAATTCAGCATCAGCTGCTTCAGCGCGAATATCTTGAATGGCCGAACTAATATCTTGGTCTGCAAAGATATCAACATATTCAGTTGTCATCAAAGCACCGGCCGTCTTATCTTCATAATGTAATAATTCACGGATCTCAGCTGAACGTTCTTCCGGTAAAGCTAATAAATAATGTGTCAAATCTTTATTTTGTGCGTAGGCTAAAATATCAACAGCATTATCGGTATACATTTCGTCAATTACCTTGGCCGCGTATTGAACCGGCATTTCTTTAAAATATTTGACGACATCTTCTGGCTCTTCTTCAATAGCGTCAAACATATCCCCGACTTCATTCGCGCTTAAATAACGATAGACTCTGCCACGTAAAGTCTGGTCTAGGTCCGAAAAAATTTGGGCCTGCTCATGGACGTGCAGATCAAGATATTCGCGCCGGAATAACTTAGCCTTTTGCTCAGTCAATAATTGTACGATTTTTTCGTTTTTATTCGAATTTTCCACTGTTTTATCGGACATTTTTCGTACCTCTTCTAAATGTTCTTCGTATAATCAGACATATCTACGGCTAATGGTGCAGTAAAGGTCATATCTTTTTTCGTTAATGGATGTTTAAAACTTAACTGATAACAATGTAAAGCTTGGCGCGTCAAGCCAGTACTCAAAGCACCACCATACATTGTATCACCCAATAATGGATGTCCAATACTAGCGCAATGCACTCTAATTTGATGCGTACGGCCTGTTAGCGGTTGGACCAAGAGTAAAGAACCAAGCACACCACTTTTTAAACACTTAAAATGAGTACTAGCTTCTTGTCCATTAACATCAACTTGACGTTTAAATAAACTATCAGGTGCTCGACCGATCGGAGCTGTGATGTCAAATTCACTTTGCTTTGCAAACCGGCCAGTCGCTAAAGCTAAATATTGCTTGTGGATCTCATATTGTTGCATCGAAACATCTAATAAAGCATGCGCATATCGATGTTTAGCAAATAAGACTAATCCACTAGTATCACGATCCAGGCGTGAGACGATATGAGGAATGAGTCCTTGATAATTTCTGACTGCATAATAACCACAAACTCGGTTAACTAAAGAGTCATCACGATAAAGTTGCGATGGCACCGAAGTCAAATGCGGTGGTTTATTGACCACCAACAAATCACGATCTTCATACAAAACATCAATGGGAACATAAGAAGGAACAAGATCTGTTTTTCGCCCATGTTCAGCTGGCAAAATTAAGGTGACGAGCTGTTGCTTATTGATCTTGTCAACAGTGCGTCCTTCTTTCCCATCGACTAAGATCTGTCCACCTTCATGACGAATTTTAGCTAACAAACGACGCGAAACGTATTGCTGTTTTAAAAATGACCGGAGCTTGATCGGTGATTCACCCAAATACCGCCACTCAAATTTCATTCTCGTCACCAATAAAGGAATCTTTGACCCGATTCCAAAAACCATTATGCCGATATTTGGCAAAATTAACCTTTTTTTTGGATACCTTATAAGTCACTTGAGCAATATCAGTTGTATGATAATAACGCGAGTCAACAGTCAATAAAAAGTCTTCGTCACCGATCGAATCAACGGGCCGAATAGTGACCCAATCGTTTGGACTAATGATCAATGGTGAGCTGATAGTCCGAAAGACTCGGTTATTGATCGAACTGATCTCAGTCAATTGTAAAACTGGCATATCCGGATGAACCACTGCCCCACCTAAAGATTTACTATAACCGGTCGATCCTGTGGGAGTAGCTACACAAAGGCCATCTCCTCGAAAACGTTCAAATAGATCTCCACCAATATAAACATCAGATGTCATAGTTGGTCCTACTCGACGCAATGAAGATTCATTTAGCGCCAAAAACTGGTAAAAATCCCCATTCTTTCTAGTTTTAACATTCACATCTAATAAAGGATAAGAAACTGATTGACGATTATCTGACTGTAAACTCACGATCAAGTCATCAATTTCATCTTCCCGCCAATCCGTATAAAAGCCTAAATGTCCAGTATGAACACCCACAAAACGGATATGATCTAACTGATCTTGATATTGATGAAAAGCAGAAAGCAGCGTTCCATCTCCACCAACAGTTATCACGATCTCGGGATTTTTGGAATCAAAAGTAAAATGTCTATCAGCTAACTTTTTAAGTAGTTGCTGTTTGATTGATAAGGATTTTTCTGAATCATTTGCAAAAATCTCGATTTTCATAACTTTCCTCTTTTTATTTACTGAATTTACTGCTTTCCATAAAAAGCCATTAGTAGCATGCCTTCATTCACTTATTTAGTGTACCACAGTTATGAAATCATTTGAATTTTCACTGACTGTTGAAATCTTTATTTTTAAATTTTTGAATATATCACTGTTTTGATCGCAATAATGCATATTTTAAAATAAAAAAGCACATTTTTTGCTTGAGTGAAATTTTTTTGTTAATCTATGGACCAGTTGATCAACAAATTTCAGCCTTTTAAAGTGAACGCTCTATTTTTGGAAAAGATACCAAAAAGTTGTGTGTTTCACTTTAAATTTACACCTATTTTAATTATAATAGGTTAGGTTTCGCAAAAAAGAGCAAAATAAGACAAATAACTATCCAGCTTATTTTGAAATTTAGAGAAAAAACAGGGTTTTAGACCCATATTTTACTCAAATGTTTGTAATAAACACATTTATTGCAAATAAAAATAAGTCTGGTAAAGTGAAAATAACATCTGATAAAAAGACAGTTAGTTTTTGGAGGAAGCAATTGTGTTAGAAATGTATTTATTTATTAACCCGATCGGCAGTGTTTGTTATCATGCCGAACAAAATATTCTAGATTTGATCAATGAAGCAAAAGAAGATGTTCGCTTCCGTTTCATTCCTTTGATGAATATGAATAGTGTCCAAGACGTAATGGACCTAAACGAAAAAGCACAAAACAATTTGGCAGCTCGCAATAAATTAGTCACGGATATTTATCACGCATCGTTAGATTTTAAAGCTGCCCTATTTCAAGGTAAAAAACGCGGACGTAAGTTCTTGTTAAATATCCAAAAACAAATGGAAGATTCTAAAGGTCGCTATACCGATGAAATAGCAATGCAAGCAGCAATGGAAAGCGGTTTGGATGAAGAAATGTTCATCAATGATCGAAACTCTGAATTTACCGCTAAGTCATTCATACAAGATCAAAAAACAGCAGCCGAAATGAATGTTGAACATCACCCAACAGTAGTTTTGTTTAACGTTGAAGGTTATGATTGTGGTATCGCGATGGACGCGTGCAAATCATACCATGTCTTACAAGAAATATTTGCTGGCGAAAAACCAGAAGATTTAGTTGAAAAAGATTGTGGTTGCCAATCGCAAATGAATTCATTTTTAAAATCCAATCGGACTCCACTAAAAATTCAAATTGATAGCAATAATTATTAGTATTACTCAAAAAAAGACAACTTGCCATTTTCTGGCTAAGTTGTCTTTTTTATTTTTACCACTAGTTATCCTAATATTTTTTCTAATTCTTTTAACCGTTGTTCAAAAATTGCAAAAGCACTTTCCAAATATTCAACTTGTGTCATATCGACCCCAGCATTTTGCATAATATTGACTGAATAATCAGAACTGCCTGAACGCAAATAATTTAGGTAAGCCGTTGTATCCTCAGGTCGGTCATCTAAAATATTATTGGCCAATGTCGTCGCTGCAGCAAATCCTGTCGCATACTGATATACATAAAAATTATAGTAAAAATGCGGGATCCTGGCCCATTCATCGGCAATTTGTGGTGTACTACCAACTTCTTGACCATAGTATTTTTGATTGATCTTTAAATACTTTGCTGACATTTCATCAGCCGTTAACGGTTGGCCGGCTGCGTCTTTTTCATGTAACCATTGCTCAAATTCAGCAAATTGAGTTTGGCGGTATACCGTTCCCTTAAAACCATCAAGGTAATAGTTCAACACATATGCCCTAACTACAGGATCAGTTTCATGCTTCAATAAATAAGCTGTCAACAAATTTTCATTCGTTGTCGAAGCTATTTCAGCCACAAAAATCGAATAATCACCATACTGATATGGCTGATTTTGCTTAGTCAACTGACTATGTATACTATGTCCCATTTCGTGAACCAAGGTATACAAACTATCCAGATCATCATTCCAATTCAATAAAATATATGGAGGTGTATCGTAACTTCCCCCTGAATATGCTCCGCCACGTTTCCCCTTATTAGCCACAACATCGATATAACGATTATCGAACATTTCCTGTACTTTAGCTACATAATCTGAACCTAAAACAGATAACGCCTTTAAAGCAATTTTCTTACCTTCTTCAAAGGTATAGGTCAACTCAGGCTTGCCGGTCAAAGGAGTGTATAGGTCATACATACTTAGATCTGGCAGCTGCAAAACCTTTTGCCGCAATTTAACATAACGCTGCAATATATCAAGATGCTGATGTACTGTATCTACTAAGTTATCATATACACTTTCAGGAATATTATTTTTATTTAAGGCTGCCTGACGAGCACTAGCATAATTTCTAGTCTTAGCAGAAAAATTTTGAATATGCACATGTGAACCAAGTGTTTTCGCAAAAGTACGCAAAAATTGATGGTAGACCGTGTATAGTTTGTTAAACGCCTGTTCACGTACATCCCGATCAACAGACTGGATCAGCTGGCTGTATGTACTATCAGTCAATTCTACCTGATCGCCTTTTTCATCGGTCACATCTTCAAATTCCAGATCCGCATCATCTAAGATTGAAAAAATGTCTTCTGGTGCTTCAAAGATATCTCCCATCGAAGCTAAAAGTTTTTCTTCCACTGAGCTTAAAGTGTGGTCAGAAAACCGCAAAATATCTGTAAACATATGTGAATATTCTTTTAACTTCGGTTCTTGTATAAGATAATCGGCGACTTTTTTTTGACCTAGCTCCATTAATTCTGGATCAAACCAGGCCATCTCCCCCTCAAGTTGGGCTACCATTGCTTGCGTTCTTGAAAACATTCCCTGGTACTGTGAATTTGTCGTATCCTGATCATTTTTCATACTAGCATAAACGTAAACTTTTTCCGTTTGCCGGTAAATTTCTAGTAATTCCTGAACTGCTGCTAATAATTTTTTTGGTCCTTGTTTTAACGTTCCTTGATACTTTTTAAAATTATGTGCCTGATCTTGCACAGATTTAAAAGCTTTCTCAAACTCCTGATCAGTTTCAAACACGATACTCAGATCCCAAGTTAATTCAGTTGGGACTTCATTTCTTTTCAGAACTTTCTTAACTCCAGACATAATTTATTACCTCCCTTTATGAAACAAACTAGATACTCTATCCAAAAAGCGATCTACCTTTTAAAATAAAGTACATTTCAGTCCATAATGTCATATTCATTGAAGTTTATTGTAGCGATAATCAGTAGTAAAATCAATTTTTGCCATTTGTTTTTGAAAACTATCCCATTCTCTACTCGTAATTCGATCAAGACAAACAAAAGGGAGGGCGAATAGATTATGGTGATTTAAGACTTGCAAAGGTGTAAGTGTCCGTTTTGTTTTCAATGATGCGAGATAACACTTAACCTTCCAAATAAAAGCAGCCTGACGATATATAGGGGGAAAATAGGTGGAAGTAAGCACGCTTTCAGCCACTTCAATAAATGAAAGATGATTTTCGTAACATAAGTTTTGTATTTGATATATTTGACGGTCATAATTATGCATTTTTTTGACAATATTTGTCCTTTGTCTCCGCTTTTCCAGATCAGTTAATGCAAAATAGTCGATATGATGGTCTGTGTGTAAGAAATGTGCTAATTCAACCATATCGACCGCAAAAAAACGCAGGTATTTCACTGGCAAAAGATCCGCCATTTGTATTCCATACAAAACTTCGAAGCGTTGATAAGCAGTATCTAAGAAAATCAAATAAAAACCCAAATTTTTATGCCAACGAATAAATTGAGCCGTTTGCTGAGTTAACTTATATTGTGGGTAATGTCGCCGACCTAAGATCCAAAGATATTTAAAACCGTGATTTTGATAACCATAAGAACGTTGAACCATTTCGTTTAGACTCAACGGCGCACACTGAAACTCAAGTGCTAATTGATAGTTCTCAAAGTGACATAAAACGTCTGGTCGTTGTTTTAAATGTTCTTGATACGCTTCAAGTTCAACTTGACACTGAAATTGTTGACACCAGCTTGCAAGTAATTCTTTGCCTGACAAGTGTTCTGTCGTTTCTCCTTCACTAAAAGCGATACATCCTCTTTTTTTATGAGCAAAATGTGCTGCCTTTAAAGTCCCTCGTTTAACAATTACAGACTGCAAACAACTGGGACAAAAATAAGTGCTGCTCCGTTTTGCATTTCTTGCATTAATATATATTCCCTGCTCATTTTTAGCATAAAGCATACTTGCACCTCCCTATAGGAAGGTACGCAAAAAAAGCAAAAACAAACTTTTAAAGTACCAATAAATTAAAAATACTTATCGATACCGTTAAAAAGTTGTTTTTGCTAAGATATTTTTCAACTATTTGAAGTAGCTAAGAGCCCAGTGAAAAGCATTATTTTCCACGATCACATGACCTCTTTCACGCAATAGCGCTGAACCAAATGAAACAGGATGCCCATATTCATACATATTACTCATAAAGTCTTTGATCCGCTCGACTGAAACTTCATGCACATCAAAAGTTAAATCTAGATAATAAGTTGACTTGTATACATAAAGACTAGCTGTAACATCAGTATCACCGATAGTTTTAACTAACTCGATAAAATCTTCAAAATCTGAAAATCCTACCAAGTAGTGTTTAACTGAAACTTGATCATTTTGTTGGTCATGTCCGTCAGATGACTGTAAACTAGTTTTTCTTTCATCACGGTAATTTGAAATATGATTTTGGATATAATCAGCTACATCATCATTAACACCAAAACTATTCATATTCAACTGATCTAAAGTCTTTTTGATTTCATCCGTTGATGCATCATTAGTGTGATCATCTGCTGGATTATACGGCATTTTGTCCATATTGTTAGGATCAACTTTAGAAATAAACAACTCTAAGCCATTCCGATTAGGAAGGACTTGGAAAGTCACTGCATCGATATTTCTAAATTCATGATCAACGTCTACTTCGTCCAAAATACTATAAAAGAAGCTTTCGATTTCACTTTGGCTCCCTAACAGATCAAGGACAGTAACACCACGGTCCGCTAAATCCTGATTCTCTAAAAGAACGCGGATCGTGTTGTCATTAATTTTTTCCATTTCCATCTGTGGTCGCCCCACCTTTCAATAACTATTAAATTTCTACTTTCACATTTAGATTGATTGTACCACTGATTTGCCTAAAAATACACCGTCTAGCCTATAATAGTCGCTGATACATTGACTTCTTTTAAACTTTTTTAAAGAAAAAATAGCTTCAAAAAAACAACCATTTTAAATCTTGTACTATTTTTAATATAATGATCAGGACCGCAAAAAACCGCCTGCAAGCGCAGACGGTTTAGTTTTTCAATGTTAGAATCCAGCCAAAGCTTGAGCTTCTTTTAATTCCATTGCACGAACATCGCGCGGTAAGAATCGGCGGATTTCGTCTTCGTTATAACCAACTTGAAGACGTTTGTCATCCATAATAATTGGTCGACGCAAGAGACCAGGATTTTTACGGATCAAATCAAATAATTCTTTTAAAGGCAGTTCATCTAAGTCCACATTGAGACTTTGATAAACCTTAGAACGCTTAGAAATAATTTCTTCAGTTCCATCTTCAGTCATTTGAAGAATTTGTTTAATTTCATTAACGCTGAGCGGTTCTGAAAAGATGTTACGTTCCTTAAAAGGAATATTCTGTTCTGTTAACCATGCGCGAGCTTTCCGACATGAAGTGCAACTTGGTGACGTATATAATGTAACCATGTAAATCGCTCCTTTAATAGTTAAACCATATTCAAACAACATATTCTCTACACTGTTTATTATACACTAATTCATCAAAATTAAAACCATATTTTGAAATATTTTTGTAAAAATGTTTCTTTTTATTTAGAATTACTCTAAAAGTGGTTAAATTTGCTTTTATTCACGTAGCATTATTTTAATTAGATAACTTTTATGTAATTCTAATCATTATTAGTTTCTAATAGATATAAGTTTCGTATATTTATATATCACAAAACTTAAATTTTTATCCTTATCCTTTAAATAATTGTTGTTTATGAGGAAAAAATTTATTGAAAAACCAACATCATTTTTTAAATACTAGCAGCAAACTTTATTAATCATATCATAATTCTACAATGTCTAATCAATGGTAACCGATACTTATTTATTAAAAAATTGTGCGTTTTATCGTTAGTCTCTCCACGATCAAGACAGTCAAAACCAGCTTCATTAACTTTAAATTTTCCTTGAAAAGTACACTTTATAATTTATCTCGCTGAAATTTAAACGAATGCCGTTATGCTTGATACTTTCTGTGAACAAACTGCGTAATTTGCCAAATACTCTTTCGCATTTATTCATTGATCGACTGCCCTGATCGTCCTTTTTTATATTAGTCACAAACATCGCTGTATTATCAATATAGTATTGAATCACAGATAATGCCTCATGGATCAACCTTTTGCTTAACGAAAAGAAAAAAGCACAAATCTACACCTATGCTTGACATTTATGCTTATTTAAATCAGTTTAACTTTTCTTATTAAAGCGAGATAATTGTCCTCGGAATTCTTCTGAATATTGAGAAACATCTTTGAAATGATCATCGATCTGATAATCAGCTTTTTCACCGTGCAAACTAAAATCTAAACCTGTATTTTCATCTTCTGTTGAAACACGCATTGATACAAACCGTTTCAAAACTATAATGATCAAAGTAACCATCACAGCAGCAAACAATATACTTATAATCGTTCCTAACAATTGAATCCCAATCAATTTGAAACCACCACCATAAAAAATCCCATTAGTAGTCACATCTGTATTGACTGTGTGGCTAGCAAAAGCACCCACTAAAACTGAACCAACGATCCCAGACACACCATGACAGCCAAAAGCATCTAAGGGATCGTCAAATTTCAAACGAGGTTTAATGTTATTTACAAAAAAGTAACTGCTTATAGCACATATTGCTCCAATAAAAAATGCACCTGTATTAGTTACATAGCCAGTCCCAGGTGTGATTCCTACTAGTCCACACAGTGCACCAGTACAAACCCCGACCAGAGTTGGTTTTCCTTTCAAAAATATTTCTAATAACATCCAGGTCAGCATCGCTACAGAAGTAGCTACCGTAGTAGTCAAAAATGCATTTAGCGCTACATCATTGATCCCGAAAGCTGATCCAGCATTAAATCCATACCAACCGATCCACAAAATAGCTGTGCCTAATAAGACCCAGGATAAATTGTAGTGTTCATCGCTTCTTTTTAATCGAGGTCCAAGAAAAATAGATAACAACAAAGCTGTTATACCCGCATTGATATGAACCACAGTACCACCTGCAAAGTCTAATACTCCTAATGAAGCTAGTAAACCATCAGGTGTCCAAACCATATGTACCATCGGATAATAGACTAGTACACTCCAAAAAACGACAAAATACACCAAAAAATTAAATCTCATCCGGCCCACGATCGAACCAACAAATAATGCAGGCGTTATGATTGCAAACATCATTTCAAATGCCAAAAAAACCGCATGGGATAGCCCCATTTCTGGATCTTCAATTGAATTTAAATCAAAACCACTTAAAAAGAAATGTGAAACTTGCCCGATAACTCCTCCTACATCAGGACCAAAGGATAATTCATAACCGATTGCGATAAAAAGTACCACTGATAGGCCACACAAAATGAAAACTGACAGCATTGTATTGACCACATTATCTTTTGAAACTAAGCCACCATAAAAAAAGGCTAAACCTGGTGTCATACTAAAAACTAAAATTGTCGCAAGAACTAGAAATGTTGTGTTTACCGCACTCATATGCATTCCTCCTAAAATTTATGTTATAAATTCTAACATTAATCAGGATGTATGCAATATTTTTCCCTTAAAAAGTGAAAATAATCATTCAAAAAAATCATTATATGTTATATCTTCTTACATTTACGTAAAAATGGTTTCCCATTACACAAAAAGACTACACGCTTTTAAAATGTCAGGCAAAAGTATACCATTTATTTTAAACATTAAACGAACATAGGTTTATATAAATATATATTTATTCTACAATTAAAATAAACTTATGAGATAATGGAATTGCTTAATCCACGTTGACTTTAAAAGCGTAAAAAAATATTAAGGAGATCCATATAGAAAAAGAAAATAAAAACTAGATAAATTTATAGCTAACGTTAGTCTAAGAAAAATCGTTGTTGGAGTTTTATTCTTAATGAGTCTTAAAGGAGATCTAAATACTAGACAGGAAATTCAGCAGGCATATGAAGATAGCAAATATCTTTCAGGAATATTTAGTTCTATTTTCTTTTTTCTTGGGCTATTACACTTTAAGTTAAAAAGCAAAACAAAAGATAGCTATATATAAAACTGTTTTGTCCTGCTCACGTTTACAATAAAAGCCGTAAGAAAACATTTTGGAGGGAATTAAAATGAACAAAACACTTTTAACTGGAATGTCGGCATTACTAGTTAGTTTAACTTTAGTCGGCTGTTCTAGTAATTCAAATAATAAAGGTAAAGATTCTTCTAGTAAAGATGCTAAAAGTGAAAAAATAGCAAACTCTAAAAAGGATACTAGTGAATCTAAATCCAAAGAAAGTTCAAAGAAGAAAGCTGAATCTGAAAGTAAAGCAAAAGCCGAAAGTGAATCAAAAGCTAAGGAAAATGACGCAAATCAATCACAGAAAAACGATTCTAGCTCTCAATCATCAAACACGCCTGATTTTAGCCTTGATATTCATTCATTTGTTAATAAATATGGTATGACAGAAGTTGCTTACAGATCACAGTATATGGGGATGACTACCAAAGAGGCTTTGTATGCAACACCAGATTCACATGAGACTTCAGGTGAATTACAGTCGGAAAATATGTATCGTAATGGTCAAGATCCATATGCAAATGACAATTCCAATCAGGATCCATCTGACTACAATAGCGATTATTATAACGATGATGACGACTATGAGGAGTATAGCGATGGTTCTCAAAAATATGTCCCAGGTAAAAACGATGACTGGTACACTGAACAATATTGGAAACATCACCCTGAAGAAGTTCAAAAAGCTAAAGAAGACGAACAAAATGCAGATGATAACGAAGATGATGCTGATGATGATTACTACGACGATGAAGATTATTAAATAAAAACACACCCCCTACTGTCCAAAGTTTGGGATATGTAATATATAAAAATTGCTTATAGGCAGAGAGCGCCGTGCGCCATTCTTTTATAAGAACACAAAAAGAAGTGATCTATATGGCAAGTTTTAGAAAACCTACAGCTGACTGGAAAGTTACCGTGTCAAAGCGTGACGACTGGGGAAATTAAAGCAAGTTTCTAAAAGTGGCTTTCCTACAAAAAGTGAAGCACGTTTATATGCAACTAAAATTGAAGCGAAAGAAAATGGCGTGATTTCTGTTAAAAAGGAACTTGAGTTTGCCAAATATTTTGACTACTGGTACAAAACGTAAAAAGAAAATAGCGTGCCAGAATCAACGCTAAGGCACTATACCCTTAGCAGTTCAATCATTCACCAGTATTTTGGAGCTAAGAAACTGCAGAAAAGCACACGTGCCAATTATCAGGCCTTTATCAATTGGTACGGAGCCAATCACTCGAAAGAAACTATCAGCAAGATCAATGGCCACATTCGAGCTTGCGTTAAGAATGCGATCTTAGATAATATTATTACTAAGGGCTTACGCAACGTATTGAGTTGAAATACAACGATAAGCACACCTTAAAAGTCGATTACTTAAGTGTTCGTGAAATTTTATCAATAAAATCAAACATAGCCTTGATAAGCAGCGCTATACAAGCAAGTACATGATTCTGACTGCAATCTATATAGGAATGCGTCTGGGAGAGACCATGACACTCACATGGCAGGATATTAACTTTAGTAATAAGACTATCTCGATTACTAAGTCTTACGATTATCACAGCCATAAAATTAAGACAACAAAGATAACAAGCTCATACAGAACTATTGCACTTAACAACGATCTGCTAAATTGTTTGCAGAAGTTAAAAGACAACAAACATAAATATGTGTTCCAGAATAATGAACATACTGTCCCTAGTTCAAATGCAATTAATAAGAAATTGCGTGAACTATTACAAGAACGTGGGATAGAGCGTCAGGGCGCTTCCACTTCCACAGTTTAAGACATTTTCACGTTGCCTATCTACTATTCCAAGGCATAGAGTTGTATACGATAAGTAAACATTTGGGGCATTCTAACATGATGATTACAGCAAAAAAATACGCCTACCTAGTAGACGAATATAAAGCCAAATTGAGAATGCTATGGACAATCTTAGCAGGACAACAATTGGACAACAAAATGACTTTTATTAACTTTCGATAACTTCTATGTAAAAGAAAAACGCCTATCTCTAGACGTTTACTCTTTATAAATGGTATCTAAGATACCGGTGATCGGGGTCGAACCGATACTCCCTCAACGGGAACTGGATTTTGAGTCCAGCGCGTCTGCCAATTCCGCCACACCGGCATATCAATATTAAAAATTATACTACATGTTAGCGCCTAAAGGCGGTAACCGGATTTGAACCGGTGATAAAGGTTTTGCAGACCTCTGCCTTACCACTTGGCTATACCGCCATTCTAAAGGAACAAATCCCTATTGGGATAGCTGGATTCGAACCAGCGCATGTGGGAGTCAAAGTCCCATGCCTTACCGCTTGGCTATACCCCAATATTAAGGGCGGTAGGTGGGGGTCGAACCCACGCGTGCCGGAGCCACAATCCGGTGTGTTAACCACTTCACCACTACCGCCATAACTGGCAGGGATAGCAGGAATTGAACCCGCATCGACGGTTTTGGAGACCGTTGTTCTGCCCTTGAACTATATCCCTATAAAATTGATGGAAGGGAGTGGATTCGAACCACCGAACCCGAAGGAGCGGATTTACAGTCCGCCGCGTTTAGCCAGACTTCGCTACCCTTCCATAATGGCGCGGGACGGAATCGAACCGCCGACACACGGAGCTTCAATCCGTTGCTCTACCGACTGAGCTACCGAGCCATTGTTTACCCAATTATGTTGGATGAGAAACCTCCCATCCTAACGGTCCTAGCCGGATTTGAACCGGCGATCTCCTGCGTGACAGGCAGGCGTGATAACCCCTACACCATAGGACCTTTTAAATATGGAGGATACAGGGTTCGAACCTGTGACCCCCTGCTTGTAAGGCAGATGCTCTCCCAGCTGAGCTAATCCTCCATTGATGACCCGTACGGGATTTGAACCCATGTTACCGCCGTGAAAGGGCGGTGTCTTAACCACTTGACCAACGGGCCATTCTACTATTCAACGGAGAGCAAGGGATTCGAACCCTTGAAACAGGTCATACCCGTTTACATGATTTCCAATCATGCTCCTTCGGCCTCTCGGACAGCTCTCCATTATAAAAAAATACTCCGGCAGGCGGACTCGAACCGTCGACACCCTGATTAACAGTCAGATGCTCTACCAACTGAGCTATGCCGGAATAACGCACGGCGACTTCCTACCCTCGCAAGAGGCGTTCCTCTAACTACTCTCGGCG
>DXAP01000158.1 GCA_019116985.1 Candidatus Ligilactobacillus excrementavium
CAACTTGACGATGACGAATGGCAAAATTTGATCGTAGCGATGGGAGCATTATCGAAGACTAATATTTATATTGATGATACTCCTGGTATCAAAATGAGCGAGATCCGAGCAAAATGTCGGCGTCTAGCTAAAGAAAAGAATGGCTTAGATTTGATCGTTGTTGATTATTTACAGCTAATTGAAGGTTCTAATAAAGAAAGTCGCCAACAAGAAGTATCTGAAATTTCCAGACAGCTAAAAAAATTGGCGAAAGAATTATCAGTTCCGATCATTGCTTTGTCACAGTTATCACGTGGAGTGGAGCAACGACAAGACAAGCGGCCTGTTTTGTCTGATATTCGTGAATCTGGTTCTATCGAACAGGATGCCGATATTGTCGCATTTTTATACCGTGATGATTATTATGAACGTGAAGATGACGATGACGACAGTGATGAGCAGGACGAAGAAAATCAAGATGTTGGTGAAGTTGAGCTGATTATTGAAAAGAATCGTGCTGGTGCACGTGGAACAGTCAAACTTTTGTTTATCAAATCGTACAATAAATTTTCAAACATTGCTTATCAACAAGAACAATAATAATTTTTGCACAAAAGTCTCCTATGTTTTAGGGGGCTTTTTTTGTAATAGTAGATGTAAATACGACACCAGCAAAAAAAACATTTTAAAAAGTTCACAAAAATATAAAAAAATGCGTTTTATTTTGTATATAAAATATATTTTTTGCAAAAAATGGAACTATTTTAGATTTTTTTATGTAAATATTCGTTTTTATCCTTGATTAAGTGCTTGCTTTTTGTTTATAATAGCTTTTGGAAGTAGAGGTTCACATTAGACAAATTGAAGTGGGGGAATTTCGAATGAAGTTTTTTAAGAAAGCCGCAATTGTTGCTTCTAGTCTTTTATGCGCGGTTAGTTTAGCAGCATGTGGTAATTCTAAAGGCTCTAAAGATTCAGATACATACACACCCAAGGAATTGACTGTACAGTTTGTACCATCATCTAATGCAACTACGATCGAAGCTAAAGCCAAACCATTGGAAAAATTATTGAAAAAAGAATTAGGTATTCCGGTGAAGGTTAGTGTATCAACTGACTACAACACGATCGTGGAAGCTATGGGATCCAAAAAAGTTGATGTGGGCTTTTTACCACCCGATGCTTATGTTTTAGCTCATAAGCAAAATAATGCTAAGGCTATTTTGCAGGCTGAACGTAAACAAGTTGTTGGTGAAGATGAACACGAAGGCGATAAGAATGTTGATTATTATCGTTCACAGATTTTAGTTCGCAAGGACAGTGGAATTAAGAATCTTGATGATTTGAAGGGTAAGAAAATTGCTGTTCAAGATACAACATCAACAGCTGGTTGGATCTTCCCGGCAGTTGAAATGTACAAACATGGGGTAAATATCAATAAAAATGGTATTAAAACAGCACAAGTAAAAGGACATGACCAAGGAGTTCTGTCTGTTTATAACAAAAATACTGATGCTGCGTTTGTTTTCCAAAGTGCTCGTGGTCTAGTTAAAAAAGATGCGCCTGATGTTTATGACAAGGTCGTACCAATTTATGAAACAAAAAAGATCCCAAATGATACGATCACAGTCCGTGGAGATATGAGTGGAAAATGGCAAAAGAAGATCTCTATGGCTTTCAAGGACGTTGCTAAAACAAAGAAAGGCCATGAGATCATTTCTAGCGTTTATTCACACGAAGGTTATGCCGATTCGAAAGACAGTAACTTTGATATTATTCGCGAATATGACAAAACAGCAGAAAAATTAGACAAATAAAAAAGAGTAGAAAATCGTACAGATGATAAATTTTAACTCGGCTAAGGAAGCAGCTTTATTTTATGATATAAGCTGATGCTTTTAAGCAGTGAATTTAAAATTTTAAAAGAAGGGGCAGAAACGGCTATTTTTGGTTTCTGCTCTTAGTTATATCTAGCCGTAAAGGTACGGCATGAAGGGTGGATTTAAAATGAACGATAGACCGGTTATGATCGAATTTGATAACGTACAAAAGGTGTACCCAAATGGAACGGTCGGATTAAAAGATATTGATTTGAAAATTTATGAGGGTGAATTTGTTGCCGTAGTTGGTTTATCTGGCGCTGGGAAAAGTACCTTATTACGTACGATCAACCGCATGCATGATGTTACTAGCGGTGATCTAAAAGTCGATGGTCGGTCGATCATTGGATATAAAGGAAGAGAACTTCGCAATCTGAGACGAAGTATTGGGATGATCTTCCAGGATTTTAATTTGGTGAATCGTTCAAGTGTTAGAAGAAATGTTTTATCTGGCAGAGTAGGATATTATCCGACTTGGAAAAGTTCTTTAGGCTTATTTTCATCTGAAGATAAAAAACGTGCTCTTGATTCTTTAAATCGTGTGAATATGACAGAAAAGTTATATACCAGAGTTGATGAACTTTCGGGTGGACAGCAACAACGTGTAGCTATCGCGCGCGCTTTGATGCAAGATCCAAAAATTATGTTAGCCGACGAGCCGATCGCTTCACTTGATCCACTAACCACTACAGCAGTAATGGATGATTTGTTGAGTTTGAATAAAGATTTAGGTATCACTGTGCTAGCTAATCTACATTCTGTACCATTAGCGATGAAATATGCGGACCGGATAGTTGGTCTACGTGCAGGACAGTTAGTTTATGATAAACCGATCGCTGAAGTTTCTGAAGATGATTTTGAGGGTATTTATAGTGAAAATGAGGCTGTAAAGGAGGATACGTTAAATGGATAAAGATTTACTTCCTAAACGCTCCTTTGCACAAAAATATCATGTTAAAGGAATTGGCGGAACAATTTTATTTCTATTTTTACTATGGGGATCTGCTGTTATGACAGGCGTTAACTGGGGTGAGTTTTTTACAAACTTAGACCAGTTCTTCGATTTATTGAGTCGCATGGCGCATCCTGCATGGGATTACACCAACATTGTGATCCAACCGATCATTGAAACGATTCAAATGGCTTTGATCGGAACTACGATCGGGACACTGATCGCTATTCCTTTTTCAGTTTTGGCAGCCCGGAATTTGATTAAAAATCCAGTAGTACGTGGGATAATTCGTTTTATTTTAAACCTAGTTAGAACTTTACCGGATTTGTTGTTAGCAGCTTTATTTGTGGCAGTTGTAGGTATTGGATCGACTGCGGGGGTTTGGACTTTAGCTGTGTTTTCATTTGGAATGATCTCTAAATTGTTTTATGAAACGATCGAAACGATCGATGATGGACCACTTGAAGCCTTAAGAGCAGCAGGGGCTAATAATGTGCAAGTCGTTGTGTTTGCCGTGATCCCGCAAGTTCTGAATAGTTTTGTGAGCTATTTTCTGTATACATTTGAAATCAACGTACGTGCTTCAACAGTGCTTGGTTATTTAGGTGCGGGTGGTATTGGTGTGTACTTGCAACGCTCCTTGTCTTCGTTTAGATATGACCAGACAGCTGTGATCGTGATCGCGATTTTACTAGTTGTGATCGTGATCGATGCAGTTAGCAACAAATTAAGGGAGAGATTGCAATGACAGAAATCAGCAAAAAACAAAACTTTACGGCTCGTTATGGCTGGATATTTTGGGGAGTAGTAGTAGTTTTTCTTTATGTATGGTCGTTGACGGGCTTACAATTTAGCGGTTTACAAGAATCAGCTGGTGAGGTTTCTAAATCTATTATAAACGGTTTGTTCCATCCAGAGTGGAGTTATTTTTATGATGGTAGTGGCGAAGATCTGTTCAGCTTGATCATTCAAACATTGGCGATCGCCTTTTTAGGAACGTTTGTGTCTGCTATTTTAAGTGTTCCATTTGCTTTTTTTGCAGCGCGTGCGCCTAAAGAAGGAAAGTTTCATCCACGTTCAACTAGTGGTAAATTTGTTTTAGTGTTCATTCGGACATTTCCCGAGCTAGTTTTGGCGATCATGTTTATCAAAGCCGTAGGTCCTGGTTCATTTGCCGGTGTGTTAGCTGTTTCTATCCATTCGATCGGAATGCTAGGAAAATTATTTGGTGAAGCGATCGAAAACATGGATCGTGGTTCTGAAGAAGCAATTCAATCTGCTGGTGGTAGTAAGGCGGATATGTGGTTGTTAGCAACTATGCCAACGATCATGCCTGAGTTTTTATCGTATACACTTTACCGTTTTGAAATTGCAGTACGTTCTGCTTCTATCTTAGGTATGGTTGGTGCTGGTGGGATCGGTACTCCTCTATTGTTTGCGATCCAGACTAGAAATTGGCCACGTGTCGGGATCATTTTGTTGGGGATCATTGTGATGGTAACGCTGATCGATTTGATCTCCGGCTCGATCAGAAAGAAGTTAGTTTAAATGAAAATTAGGATTTTGTCTACAAGTGATGTTCATGGTTATTTTTATCCGACAGATTTTAGTACAGTTGATGATCGACATGAACTAGGTTTCTTTAAGGCTGCAAGTTTGATCAAACACAAAAGAAGACAAGCAAACGCAGATGAAATTGTTTTATATATTGAAAATGGTGATATTATCGAGGGCTCACCGATGGACGCGTATGCCTATAATACTAGAGATCAGACTAATTATTCGCAAAAAATCGTTTCTATGATCAATAATCTTGCACCAGACGCAGCTGTTTTAGGTAACCATGAATTTAATTATGGTTTAAATTATTTGAGTGATGTTTTCAAAAAGAGGACTTATCCGATCCTAGGTGCAAATATTAGTGGGCCAAATACAAAAGGGATCATTGATGCCCCATATCGAATTATTGAAAAAAAGGGCGTTAAACTGGCAATCGTTGGTTTGACAACAAAGTTTATCCCCCACTGGGAAGACCCTACAAATATTGAAGGGTTACACTTTGCATCCGCTCTTGAAACCTTAAAAAAAATTGTCAGTAAATTGCGCAGTCAGGTCGATGTTTTGATAGTGGCTTATCATGGTGGTTTTGAAGCAGATCTAGACAGTGGTGTTCCTACTGAAAAAAACACTGGTGAAAATGAAGGATCAGCTATTTTACGAGAAATTCCAGAAATCGATGCGTTGGTGACGGGACACCAGCATCGTCGTGAAGCGAGACTAGTTAATGGGATCCCAGTGACTCAGCCTGGCTATCGGGGAAGTGATGTGGGAGAAATAGTGTTAGAACTTAATGATAATAAACAGATCATTCAAAGTTCTGCGCAATTACTATCAGTCGACAAACGTGACTTACCAACAGATCTGAAAGAAATTGCTACAGATTGGTATGAGGCAACCCAGGCATGGCTAGATCAACCGGTTGCTACGATCTCAGGGAATATGCGCCTCACTGATCATATGAATGCGCGATTGTATGGACATCCTTATTTGGACTTAGTTAATCGAGTTCAAATGGATGCAACGGGGGCAAAAATCTCAGGGACATCCTTATTTAATGATGATGTGCGGGGGTTCGGTAAGAACGCAACTGTGCGTAATGTGATGAATAGTTACGTGTATCCTAATACCTTGGTAGTTGAAAAAGTAACTGGTGCTGATTTAAGAGCGGCGTTAGAACGTTGTGCTTCATTTTTTGAATTGGCAGATGATGGATCGATCAAGGTTTCGTTTGCTTTTAGGACACCCAAAGTAGAGTTTTATAATTATGATTACTATACTGGAATTGATTATTCCTTTGATTTAAAAAAGCCTGTGGGTCACAGGGTCGGGCCTATCTTCTTTGGTGAAGGCGAATTGTTGGATGAGCAAGAAGTTGAAGTGGCATTAAACCAATACCGCGGAGTTGGCGGTGGAGATTATCCGATGTTTAGTGCAGATAAAATTGTGCGTGAATATGCTGATGATATGCCAAAGTTGATCATTCAATATTTACAAAGCCATTCAGAAATTGTGGCTGAACAACCACATAATTTACAGATCATAAAATAAGAAAGTGAGACTTCAGTCTTTTGGAACACGTTTAAGGGCCGCCAATCTAACCCATTTAATGGGATAGATCGACGACCCTTTTAGAATCGCACAGCTAGTTATGTCCCAGCTTTGTTTTTGATTATTCCGGCAAGATGAATTGGGGTGGTAGGTAGTCTGTTAACCAAACCCCACTTTTGGTTGGATAAAATAAGATACCTGCAGATGCTGCTTGTTGTGCTTTGATTTTTAAAATAACGGGATGTGGGTCATGACGTTGCCCCACTTGTTTTGCATTTTGAAAATCAGCCGAAAGGTGAACAAAAGAGCGTTCCATTTTTTTGAGACCGTCTTGCATAATTAAACCAGCTGCCAAATGTGAAGTACCATGATATAAAAACATTGGTGGTTGGCTTTTTTTAGCTAATGATTTAACTGGAATACTGTGACCGTATAGTGCACGAATAGTATTTCCTTCGATCGCAAAACGTTGTTTATTACTTTGAGCGGATATTTGAGCGATCTTTTTTGTATCGATAGGAGTTTGATAATGTTGGTTGAACTTTTGAATCAATTCTTGAAGATCGACTCTACCAAATTGGTCCAAGCTGATCCCGATGCGTTCAGGCTGATGACGCAAAACAAAGGACAATTTTTTACTTAGTCTAACTAATTGTTTATCCAAGTTAGTGCACTTCCTTTTAAGATGCTTTATTCAAAACTTAGCATAATACATATCTAACACTTAAGCGACAAAAAGGCCATCGATCTTAACCCATTTAATTGGTTAGATCGATGGTCCTTAAACGTGCTTCAAAATACCTTTTATTTTAATGGAACTAATTCAATTAAATCACCAGAAACACCAATTTGTGCACCTTGTTTAATTTTGTCAGTACGTGATTCATGAACAACTTGGAATTTATTTTTTTTGACGATCCGCGGATTGTTAGAGTGGAAGTTTTCTGGTAGCGGTTGGTTAGAACCAGCTGGTAACATCACAATAATTTTAAAGCCGCTATTGTCAACCTTGATGGGACTATAGTGCAAAGTATCGCTGTAAAATTCAACAACTGTTCCACGTGGAACAAAAAATAGCTCGCCTTGTTCTTTGGCATTAAAGGTACCATTTTCTTCCAAGATATTTCGTTTACCTAAAACCATGACCACATCAGTCAGCATCACATTTAATTCACTGCCTTGGTGGTATTCCACTGCTGTAAAGTTTGATGATTGACCAGTACATTCACCAGCTTCAAAAGGCATCCCAGCAAAAATATCAGTTGCGATAGTTTGCATTGAAGGGATCTTTTCTAATTTTGCATTTGAAGGTACGTAAATGTTGCTGATTTTGTCGATGGTGATGTTTTCGTCCATGTATTGCATCACATCTGTAACGTCATAGTTAGTATAAATTTTGCCATATTTAGTAAATTCTGGATCTGAGATTTGTTTGATCGTGTAAGTTGGGTTTTGTTTACAGAGTTCTTCGTATTTATTCAAAGTTATTCTTCTTTCTGAGTGACTAGTTTAATTTTTCAACAGAAACTTTGGCAAAGTATTCATCAAATGACGCTGGATCGATATGGCCAGTTTCTTTTTCCATTGTATTTAACATACCAGTTGTCATGGCGGTCTTTAAAACATCAGGGATGCTTTCTTTACGGTTGATCCCAACTGCTAAACCAGCGACGGTTGAATCACCGGATCCGACAGGGTTCACAGCATTGATTTTCGGTATAGAAACACGATAGATCTCTTGGCCAACTTTAGCTAAGGCACCATCTTTACCTAAAGAAACAACGACCCATTCTAAGTCAGTAAAGATGTCTTCAGTTAATAATGCTGTTTGCAAATCGGATAAACCTTCTAATTTACGTCCGACTAGTTGAGCGATCTCTTCTTGATTAGGCTTGATCAACAACGGTTTGTTTTTTCCGGAAATACCGCTTAATAGTGAATCTCCTGATGAATCAAGGATCACTTTAACGTTTTGTTTGGCGGCAGCTTCTATCATTTGGGCATAAAGGTCTGTTGTAAAACCTTGAGGTAGACTGCCTGAAATGGTGACTAAGCTAACTTTATTCAATAGGTCAGCAAAATGCTGCATAAATTCGGTTTGTTGTTGAGCAGTCAAAGTTGGTCCCGCTTCTAAAACTTCTGTTTGTTGTCCATCATCGTGTAAGATCGCAATACAATTCCGTGATTCTTGTGGAATATGGAGGAATTCTTCTTGTAACCCAACTTCATTTAACTGTTTAGAGATGTAATCACCGATCGTTCCACCTAAAACACCACTAGTTGAAACAGGTTCATTTAATTGATGAATGACACGTGCAACATTTAAACCTTTGCCTCCAGCTGTTTTTGTAACGCTAGATACCCGGTTAACTGTGTCGATTTTAAGATGATCTAAGGGGTAAGAGATATCTACAGACGGATTCATGGTGATCGCTAAAATTTTATTTGACATAAAAAAACCATCCTTGTTTATTAATGTTTTTAATTGTTTATTCAAAGCTAAAAATATCATCAGAACGAAAATAAGTCAAGAAAAACTGGAATATGACCTAAGACAAATTAGTATCAATAAACTTAGATGTTCTCGGTTTCATTACTAATTTATAAGCTACTTTTACTAAAATCATAAAATAAAAGCTATTTAAAATTAATGAAGGCTAATATTAAAAATGTTTAATAATGATAGAAATCGTTGAAAGGAAGATAAAAAACGGTTTGTTTCCTATAATGGCGACAAATAGCCCGGTTTGTTGTACACGATTCAAAAGGAAAGCCTTTTCAAATTTGTGGTTGACATTCTAAAAAAAACGCTATAATATTAGTTTGTAAACATTATTGAACAAAAATAAACAAGAAAGGAGATCGTGACAAGTGCAAGCAGAGAAAGAGGAACCACTTTTTGTTGAAGACACAGTCTATATTTCTTCAAAGACAACGGCAGAAGAGGTCATTAAAGAAATTTCAGACAAGTTACTTGAAAAGGGGCTGGTCAAACCTGAATTTTACGAAAATGTGATCGGGCGTGAAAAAGATTATCCGACCGGAATCGATCTAGGGGTTGTGAATGAAGACTTACCGAATATTGCTATTCCCCATACAGAAGGAGAATTTGTTAATGTTCGTCGAGTGATCCCAGTTCACTTAGAAAATCCAGTGACGTTTAAAAATATGATCGATCCTAGCTCAAGCATGGAAGTGAAATTTTTGTTCATGATCTTGAATAATGATCCAGAAGGGCAGTCGAATATCTTAGCTCAAATTATGAACTTTTGTACAACGACTTCGGTCAATGATCTGGGTACATTTTTCAAGAGCACAGATACGAAAGCAATCTATCAGTTTTTAAATAGATCGTTTGCTGACCAAGATATGTAAACAAGTTATTTAATATTTTAAGGAGGAATTTATTATGATCAAGATCTTAGCAGCATGTGGTGCAGGAGTTAACTCAAGCCACCAAATCAAAGACGCTTTAGAAAGAGAAATGGGCGACCGTGGGTATGATGTACAGTGTGACGCAGTTATGGTCAAAGATATTACTGAAGATAAAATCAGTAAATATGATATCTTTACACCGATCGCCAAGACTGACTTAGGTTTCACACCTTCGATCCCTGTAATTGATGCTGGTCCTATTTTGTACCGGATCCCTGCAATGGCAAAACCAGTTTATGACAAGGTTGAAGAAACTATCAAAGATAAGGGACTGAAATAAGCGTCCTTTTTGCAATAAGGCATTAAATTTTTAAATAGCAATAATTTTTTATATATAAAAAGGAGTGAAATATTTAATGCAAACTATTATTGATGTGGCCAACAAAGTGTTCCAGCCGATCATTGATCTGGGCGCTGCTCCGATCATGCTGATCGTTTTAACACTGTTAGCTTTGTTGTTCGGGGTTAAATTCTCCCGTGCCTTAGAAGGTGGTATTCGTTTAGCGATCGCTTTGACGGCTATCGGTGATATCATTAACTTACTAACGAGTGCATATCAGAAACCATTGAACGACTTTGTTAAATCAACTGGTATTCACTTGTCGATCACCGACGTTGGCTGGGCTCCATTGGGTACGATCACTTGGGGTTCACCATATACTTTGTTCTTCTTGCTGATCATGATTTTGTTAAACGTTTTAATGTTGGTCTTGAACAAGACAAATACGTTGGACGTTGATATTTTCGATATTTGGCATATTTCCTTTACAGCTTTGATGGCAATGTACTTTGGTGCAAACCTCTTTGTTGCAACGCTTTTGATCTTATATATTGGTGCTTTGAAGATCGTTAACTCTGATTTGATGAAACCAACGTTTAATGACTTGCTAGATGCACCGGATGAAAACCCGATGACTACAACCCATTTGAACTACATGATGAACCCAATTATCATGGTATTTGATAAGATTTTTGATAAGGTCTTCCCATGGTTAGATAAATATGACTTTGACTCAGCTGAATTGAACAAAAAAATCGGTTTCTGGGGTAGTCATTTTGCCATTGGTGTTTACTTAGGTGTCTTCATTGGTTTGTTATCACAACAAGATGTTCAGACCATTTTGACTTTGGCCTTCACAGGTGGTACATGTTTGGAACTATTTAGTTTGATCGGTTCATGGTTTATTGCCGCTGTGGAACCATTATCACAAGGTATTTCTGATTTCGCTAATAAGAGATTTAAAGGCCGTACGTTTAACATCGGACTTGACTGGCCATTTATCGCCGGCCGTGCCGAAGTTTGGGCCGCAGCTAACGTTTTAGCTCCTATTATGTTAGTTGAAGCATTGGTACTTCCTGGTAACCACATTATGCCTTTAGGTTCTATCATTGCTATGGGTGTTACACCTGCTTTGTTAGTTGTTACTCGTGGTAAGATCATTCGTATGATCATTATTGGTGCAATTGAAATGCCGATCTTCTTGTGGGCTGGTACATTATCTGCTCCGTTCATCACTGGTGTTGCCAAAAATGTTGGTGCATTCCCTTCCGGCGTTAGTTCAGGTACACAAATTGCCGAAGCTACTAAAGAAGGACCTATTGAACAATTCTTGGCTTACTTAGTTGGTAAGGCTTCTGAAGGACAGATCGAGTTTATGATTTATGCAGCTCTTGCTTTGATCGCATACGGCTTGATCTTCTGGTGGTACGCAAAACAAATGAAGAAACGTAATGCTGAATATGCTGCTGCTAAAGAAAGCAACTAAGTTAGTTACGGATAATTTTAGTAATAAAGTTTACTTGTTAAAGAATTAGAGGTGATAATCATGAAAAAAGCAACCGATAAGATGTCCAAACGTGCTAATCTTATTTTGTGGGCAACGATCGTAATTGTTTCAAGTATTATTGCGACGGCGTTTCCTAACCCAATAGTAGAAACTGCTTCAACGATCATTGCATTATATGCTCTGTATAAAACTGTTGGTGTTCCAAAATCGTATTATAGACGTGTTGAACGTAATAAAAGAGAACATGAGAAGTATAAGAGTGAACGTCAACAACAAAATTAGAATTATCGGTCAATGCATTTTCCATGGTTTTTCACGAAATCAGGTCATGTGAATGGCTGATAGGAGGGTGTCGTATTAATTTACGGTATCCTCTTTTTTATTAAAAAAGTTTATGAATATAAATGTTTACTTATATTTTTCTCAAAATTAAAAAAACATCATCAATATTATTTAATATACCGCTAAAAGAGAACATTATACACTGATCATTTTGTTGTCATTTAATAAAAATAAACAAACAAAAAGACACAAAAAATGTTGACTAAAGTCCTTTTTAGTGCTAATTTATACATGTAAGGAACATTAACAAACAAAAACAACCATAAAAGGGAGCTGCTAGCATGTTAAAAAAAGAACGGCTGATGATGCTACTTGATATGGTTAACCAAAACAGCATTATGACCGTTAATGACCTAATTGGTAAGCTGGGAGTTTCCGATATGACTATTCGTCGTGATCTTGACGAATTAGCGGATAGCGGCAAGTTAGTTAGGATACATGGCGGAGCTCAAAGTGTTGCGAGCAGTGATGCAACTGAGTTATCTCACATTGAGAAAAAGGAATTGCACCTTGAACAAAAAGAACAAATTGCTCAACGTGCTGCCAAGATGATCAATGCAGGTGACACGATATATATCGGACCTGGAACGACTCAGGAACTGATAGTTCATTACGTTGATGATATTGCTGATTTGAGAGTTGTCACTAATAGTTTGCCAGTCTTTGAATGTTGGCAAAACAAAAATGTTGATTTGATTTTGGTTGGTGGTAATTTTCGTGAACGGTCAGGAGCTTTTATTGGTGGTTTAGCCAGTGACACTCTGGGAGATTTGAAATTTAATAAGTCTTTTGTGGGTGTGAATGGTCTCCATAATGAAAGCATGATGACAGCGAATACTGAAGAGGGTAGTGCCCAAGCAATTGCTGTTAATAATAGTCTGACAAAAATTGTTTTGGCTGATCGTTTCAAAATAAATCGGGATGATTTCTATCAATTTTATAACTTATACGATGTTGATTATTTGATCACTAATGATGAGTTAAATGATGAAACAGTCTCACATTATCAGCAGTATACAAAAGTTATTTTAGCAAAGGAATAAATAGGGTGGCGTTGGTAGATGTTATCACACACTCTTAAAAATAATAGTTGGATCATTCAAATGGTGGTTCAACTTAAAAACAAAGGAGATTTTATCATGAAAATTGCATTGGCATCAGACAAGGGCGGTTTTGATCTAAAGGAATATATTAAGAGTTATTTGAAGGGTAAAAATTATGATGTAGTTGATTTATCAGAAGAACCAGCTGCTGATTTTGTTGATTCTGCTAGCGCAGTTTCTCACGCAGTACTTGATGGTAAAGCTGAACGTGGAATTATGTTTGATGAATTTGGTGCTGGTTCAGCAATGGCTTCAAATAAGATCCATGGGATGGTCACAGCTAATGTTGCTGAAGAAAATACGTCACACATGACTACACAACATAATGGTGCAAAAGCGATCGCGATCGGTGCAGGTATTGTAGGACCAAAGAAGGCTGAATCATTAGTCAATGAATATCTTGGCGTTGATTATGCTGGTGGTCGTCATCAGATCCGTTTGGACATGTTGGAGAAGTTATCTTAATTACGTGCTTTAGCATAAAAAGTTATCAGTTTGCTTTAAAGGAAATATCTACTTCAAGGAGGAAATAAAATGATTATCGCATTAGGAAATGATCATATTGTTACAGGAACAAAAATTCAAATCTCAGACTTCATCAAATCTTTAGGCCATGAAGTGATCGATGTCGGAACATATGATAACACAAGAACTCACTATCCAATTTACGGGTTGAAAGTTGCGGATCTAGTACGCGATGGCAAGGCTGATTTAGGTGTTGTCCTTTGTGGGACAGGCGTTGGTATCTCGACTGCTGCTGATAAGAACACAGGTATCAGAGCTGCTTTAGTTAACGATGTAACGACAGCTAAGTATGCTAAAGAAGAATTAAACGCAAATGTGATCGGCTTTGGTGGAGCAGTTGTGGGTGAACATTTAGCTGAAGAGATCGTTAATACTTTCTTGAAGACTGAATATAAAGAAACACCAGAAAACAAAGCATTGATCGAAAAAATCGATGGGATCGAAAAAGACAACCCTGACCAACATGATAACCCACATTTCTATGATGATGAAATGAAATTATGGAACGAAGGCTACTACCACGATTAATGTGTATGAGTTAGTTAAGTAGAAAGCTAACAAAAAACACTGAGGATATTTTAGACACAATAAAGAGGAGAACAAAATAGTATGTCCAACAAAATTGAAGCTTTAAAACGTATGTCCAATGAAAATGGTGTAATTGCCGCCTTAGCGATCGACCAACGTGGTTCTTTGAAGAAAATGTTAGCTGCTGCAGCTAATAAACCTGCTAATGAAGA
>DXAP01000159.1 GCA_019116985.1 Candidatus Ligilactobacillus excrementavium
CTAAAAAAGATATTGTCACTATTCTAGTCAAAATTGACTGGGATAGTCGTGGACAACATGAAGAACTTGAGCAAGATAATATTATTAATCTTTTAGAAAATGAAGATCAGTAATTGTGAAATTAGGCTTTATCATTTCAACAAATAAGACAGATGTTTGATTTTAAACGTCGATTCTGTATATTTCCGCTAATAATATAATAATATTAAGCTCTTTAAAAGAGGCTGGGACAAAACTAGCTATGTGATACTAAAAGGGGCCGTCGATCTATCCCATTAAATGGGGTAAATCGGCGGCCCTTAAACGTGTTCCAAAAGATTGAAGCATTGCTGTAAGGACGATTGGGTTATTCTGGTTCTTCGCTTCGCTACGACCCAAAATAACGCAATCGCCGTTACAAATCGGCTTCAAAACATCTTTTGTCTCACTCTCTTTTATATTCAGATATAAGAAATCTGCTTTTTAGTACTAGCATAAACTTTTATTTTAAATGAACGACTGTAGCGCCATTTCCACCTGCATTAGGCGAAGCATATTCAAAATTCTTAACCGCTCGATTATTTTTTAAATATTGGGTGATCCCTGAACGCAATGAACCTGTACCCTTTCCATGAATCAAAGTCACAGTAGAATATCCGGCTAACTGTGCACTATCCAGATAACGATCAACATTAGTCAACGCTTCTTCATAACGTTGTCCTCTCAAATCAAGGCTAGTAGAAATACCACTGCTGGCAGTCCGTTTAACTGATGTTCGGTTTCCTTTAGCATTTTCATCGGGTACAGAGATCTTTTCCAAATCGTTTTCATTGATTTTCATTTTCAAGATCCCGATCTGAACTTCCCATTCATGATTCCCCGCTTTACGAAGTAAAACACCTTTTTGCCCATAAGTTTTAACCAATACATCATCATTTGGATGAAGATCATGTTTTTGCTTAGCGCGTTTCAAAACTTTATTCTTCTTTAAATTCTCAGGCTGATGAAGTTGATTGATTTGCCCTTTTGCATCCATCAACTCATTTTCTTTAATATTAGACCCACCGGTAAGACGCATTTGACGTAAGTCAGCAATAATTTGATCAGCTTTTTTAGATGTTTCATTTACCATGTCATTTGACTTTTGTTTAGCTTTTTCTAACAACTGATCGCGTTGCTCATTTAAAGCTGCATATGCTTTTTCAAGGTCTGAGTGCAATTGTTCAGATTCCTTTAAATACTGCTGCGTATGAATTTTTTCTTCTTCTACATCATGTCTTTTTTTCACTAAATCGCCAATCATATTATTCAGATCTTGACTATCTTTTGAAACGAATTGTGAAGCTGAGTCAATTATTGTTTGGGGCAAACCTAACCGACTAGAAATATCCAAAGCGTTACTCCGGCCAGGTACACCGATCAACAATTTATAAGTCGGTTCTAAAGTCGTGCTATCAAACTCAACCGAAGCATTGACCGTTTCAGGTCGTTCATATCCATAAACTTTTAATTCGGGATAATGAGTGGTAGCAACTACGTAACTTCCTTTAGCAGCTACATCATCCAAAATTGCAATAGCAAGTGCAGCCCCTTCTTGAGGATCAGTCCCTGAACCTAATTCATCAAATAAAACTAATGAATGTGGTGTAATTTTATCCAAAAAACTAACGATATTTGTCATATGCGACGAAAAGGTACTCAAATTTTGTTCAATTGATTGTTCATCACCAATATCAGCAAAAACCTCATCAAAAATACCGATCCGACTTCCTTCACCAGCAGGAATAAAGAAACCAGATTGTCCCATTAACTGGATCAAACCGATCGTCTTCAAGGTAATTGTCTTCCCACCTGTATTTGGTCCAGTGATCAGCATTGTTTTAAAATCCTGGCCAAGCATAATATCATTTTTAACTGCTTTTTTTAGGTCCAACAAAGGATGCCATGCATGTCTATAATACAAGGACTGTTCATCTGTAATAGCAGGTTCTGTCGCGCCTATATTTTTAGCATAGACTGCCTTAGCGTTTGCGAGATCCAAATGCCCCAGTAGCTTGGCATTAGCTTCGATCTCAGCCGTATAAGGTGCTATCAACTCTGAAAGTTCACGTAAGATCCGGCGAATTTCTTCATTTTGCGCAGCTTCTTGTTGGGACAAACGGTTATTTAAAGAAACAACTTGTTTGGGTTCAATAAACAAGGTTTGCCCACTAGCACTTTGATCATACACTTGACCACCAAAAACATTGCGGTATTCTGCCTTAACTGGTATAACATACCGATCTTGCCGAATAGTCACAACCGCTTCACTTAAATATTTGGCAGACTTACCTCGAGTAAATTCAGCCAAAGTATCACGAATGCTTTGTTCAGTAGTAATTATCTGTCGACGCAAGCTCTTCAATAAACTAGAAGCATCATCAGTTACATGCCCGTCGTTTTCGATCGACAAAGTTAATTTTTTAGTAACTTGGGGTAGCGTTTCTAATTCAAATGCTGTTTCGTAAAGTTTAGCTAGATCCACTTCATCATCTTGCAAGTCCTTAAAAAAGCGACGCACTTCGTTAGTAGCACGTAAAATTTTTCCGACTGCTGCTAGTTCTTTGGCACTAAGAGTCGCTCCGATATCTAATCTTTTCAAGAATGGTTTCACATCAACTATTTTTGGTAGAGGTATCCCACCTTGTAAGCGCAAAATATCTGCTGCATCTTTAGTTTCATCCAATGCCGCTTCAATTTCAGCCTTATCTATATACGGACTGAGATGTTTCAGCTCTTTTTTTCCTAAGTCTGTCACTAAATATTGCTGCGCTTGTTGTTTGATTTTAAAATACTCTAATGTGTTTAGACTTTTCTCATTCATTTTTTCCACCTCTCTTATTTAACCAATTTTAATAACTATCTATTCAGCCAATTTTCCCAGATATCTTTTGAAAAAACAGGCGTTTCTTTTATAATAAATTCTGCAACTGGCGAACTCGCTAATGAATCCTGTACTTGTGATGTTGGACTAGTAGTCAATAACAATAAAGCAAAAAATACGATGATATAAAAAATCATTAACCAGGCCAAACCACCAGCCAGACGATTCACTTGCGAGATCACTGGTAACTTTGTGATCGAAGTAAATGTCTGCGTGACTACCCTGAGTATGATCCCGCCAAAAATAGCAATGATCCAAAATGCCAATACCCGATAAAAGATCATTGTAACAGTGCCAGCATTACTTGCACTCTGATCTAATGCAGGCATATATTTAGTTAAAAAGTCTCCAAATGGACCAGATAAATATAAGGATAAAAGAAATACTACTACATAGCCAACCACACTGATCAGAGTCTGTATTAAGCCACGCTTATAACCATAGCGAAAACCTAACACTAAAATCAGTAGAATTATCAGCGAAACTAACATATACTCACCTACTGCTCCCCATCATGTGATTTCTTATCCTTAATATCATCTAATTCTTTTTGCTTTCTTAATTGGTCGGAAACAGCATTGATCGCTAATAAAACAGCCGCATCTTCTCGACTAACATCTGCACTCATGATCTCAGTCAGCTGCTCATTTACTAAATGTGAGACGGCACGCATATGCTCTGGCGTGCTATCCCCGATCACAACATAATTTTTATTGGCTATTTTTAACTTAAATCTTTTTTTATTTGCAGCCATCCTAGCTCCTCCAATCCCCCAATTTAATACACAAATTTTATTTTAGCATAATTTTTTCACGCTTTAAGCTTAATGCCCGATTTTTAATCGAAATTCAACTCTTACAATTAACATTAACCTAGACAAAAAAACAACTAAAACCTTGAAATTGGCTTTAGCTGTTCTTATTGTTCATTAATTCAACCTATGATCATTGCATATTTTCATCATTTAAAAATGTATCTAATACATCTTCAACCATTTGCCATTCATCATCATCATCGATCTCAACTAAATCAATGTTTCCATTTTCACTATCTTCTTCATTAGGATCAAAAGAAAAAGCTGAAACATCAACTTGTTCTTCCGGTTCAGAATCAGCCGGGATCAAAAGGATGTATGACTTACCATAATCTTTTGAATCAAAGGTAAATAAGATATCATACTCAGTCTCATTTCCATTATCATCAACTAAAGTGATTTTATTTTCAGCATTATTTTGTTCTTCACTCATTAAGAACGCCTCATTTCTTAGAGATTTTGTAGTAGTTTTCCGTGACTATCCAAGTAATTTTGTAAGATCAAGCTCGCAGCTAATTTATCGATCACCTTTTTACGCTTTTTACGTGAAGTATCAGCTTGCTCGACTAACATTCTTTCCGCTTCGACTGTCGTTAAACGTTCATCCTGATAATCTACTGGAAAACCAAATCGTTCTTTCAAACGTTCGCCATAAGCTTGACTAGCATCAACTCGTGGCCCGAGCGTGTTGTTCATATTTTTAGGTAAGCCCACAACAAAGCCAGTGACTTCGTATTGGTCGACCAATTCGGCTACTCGTTCTAAGCCAAATTGTTCATTTTCCTCATCGATTTTAATGATCTCTACACCTTGAGCAGTCCAGCCTAACTGATCACTAACTGCTACACCGACTGTCTTCGAGCCGACATCTAGGCCCATAATTCGTGACACTAGCGTTGATCCTCCTTATTTAAATACGAACGCACCAGTTCCTCAACTATCTCATCACGTTCATGTTTACGGATTAAATTGCGCGCATCATTTAATCGTGGAATATAGGCAGGATCACCTGACAATAAATATCCAACGATCTGATTGATCGGGTTATATCCCTTTTCTTCTAATGACCGATAAACTATTTCAAGAGTATCATGGACATCTCTAGGGTCATTGTCATCAAAATCAAAGTATCTCGTTTTATCCAACGAACTCATATTTCCTGCACCTCCGCGTTAACAGTTACTACTATTGCAATTTTACTAAAACATCGGGTGTGTAACAATGAAATGTGCAACTTGTAACCAAGACGTAATCATTTAGAGATAGAAATGAAATCTATTTGTCCAGTATAAAATTACTTTTCCTGTCCTGCGATCCATTGAACACCTTGATTTAAGGCCTCTGATATACCAGCTGGTTTTTTCCCACCGGCTTGTGCTAAATCTGGACGACCACCGCCGCCACCGCCAACAAGTGGTGCAATATTTTTAATCAAATCGCCAGCCTTAAGCCCTTCTTTAACAGCTTTTGCAGACATTGCTGTCAACAAGTTGACCTTTTTTTCACCAGCTTTAGTAGCTAAAATCAAAACATCAGAAATTTCTTTTGCTTTCCATTGATCAGCTAATTGTCTCAACTGATTCATACCCGAAACATTGACCTGTGCAGCAACTACCGTATGGTTACCTGCTTGTTGAACATTTTCCCAGATGTTTTCTGCTTGCTGACTAGCAAATTTGTCTTCCAAACTTTGTACCTTATTTTCTAATTGTTTAACATTATCTAACAAATTTTCAACTTTTGCAGGGACATCTTTAGTCTTAGCTATTTTTAGATCTGCAGCAGTTGTTTGTAACAAATTATTTTGCCCTTCGAGGTATTCAAAAGCTTCGCGGGCAGTTACAGCCTCGATCCGGCGCGTACCAGCACCGATCCCTGATTCAGAAATGATCTTAAATAAACCGATCTCGCTTGTATTTTCAACATGATTACCACCACAAAATTCACGTGAATAATCACCAGCAGAAACAACACGGACCACATCTCCATATTTTTCTGAGAATAAAGCGATCGCACCCATTTTCTTAGCGGATTCTATATCAGTGACCGTCGTTGTTACCGCAATATTTTCCCAAATTTTTTCATTAACGATCTGTTCAACTTGCGATAATTGTTCGTCACTCACATTACCCATATTGGTAAAGTCAAAACGAAGATAAGTTGGTTCAACTAAAGAACCAGCCTGATGCGTATGCTCACCTAAAACATCACGTAAAGCTTGGTCTAACAAGTGAGTAGCTGTATGGTTCTTTTTAACCTTATTGTGTCGTTTAATATCAACTTCTAATTGATATTCTTCACCAGAAACCATCGCTGATTTGACCTCGACTGTGTGCAAATTCTGACCATTAGGCGCATGTTGGACGTCAGTCACTTTTGCGACAACTTCGCCAGTTGAATTTTTGATAACCCCTGTATCAGCGACCTGACCACCCATTTCAGCATAAAAAGGAGTTTGTGAGAAGATCAGTCGTGCACGGCCATCGGAAATTTTATTCAACACTTTTTCTTTGACGATAATGTCTTTTAAAACACCAGTTGTACTCAAAGTATCATAGCCAACATATTCACTAGGTGTTTTAATGTCAGTCAGCAATGCATCTTGGACACCCATTGACTTAGCATCACTTCGTGCAGCCCGCGCACGGTCTTTTTGTGCCTGCATTTCTTTTTGAAAACCAGCTTGGTCGACCTTTAAGTTATCATCAGCCGCAAATTCTTCCGTTAACTCGACTGGAAAACCATAGGTATCGTACAATTTGAACACTGGCTTACCGGGAATAGTATCCAGTCCTTTTTCCTTAGTTTCATTAATGAGTTGTCCCAGTAATTCCATACCGTCTTTTAAGGTTTCGTTGAAACGATCTTCTTCATCTTGGACTACTTTTTTAATATAATCAGCTTGTTCTAACACTTCTGGATAAGCTGACTGCATAATTTTACCAACAACTGGCACGAGTTTATACAAAAATGCATCTTCAATACCCAATTTCCGTCCGTGCATAACTGCACGTCTGATCAAACGACGGATCACATAACCACGGCCATCATTTGTTGGTAAAGCACCATCACCAATAGCAAACGTGATTGCCCGAATATGATCAGCGATCACCTTGAAGGAAACGTCAGCAGTCGTATTTTTCCCATATTCGTATCCATTTGAGAATTCCGCCGTTTTTTTGATCAGTGGCATAAATAGGTCAGTTTCAAAGTTGGTCTTAGCATGTTGGAATACCGAAACCAACCGTTCTAAGCCCATCCCCGTATCAATATTTTTATGTGGCAAGGGCTCATAAGTGTTATCTGGTTTATGGTTAAATTCTGAAAAGACGATATTCCAAATTTCAAGATAACGTTCATTTTCACCACCCGGATAACTTTCTGGATCATCTTCCGATAAATTGTTCATAGCTTGACCACGGTCGTAGAATATTTCTGAGTCTGGACCTGAAGGACCCTGCCCAATATCCCAAAAGTTATCTTCAGCTTCATAGATATGTGTTGGATCAACGCCAACTTTTTCCCAGATCTTCTTTGAATCTAGATCCTTAGGATAAACGGTAATGAAGAGTTTAGCAGGATCCATCGCATACCATTTTTCGCTAGTTAATAGTTCCCAAGCCCAAGCAATTGCTTCTTCTTTAAAGTAATCTCCGACCGAAAAATTACCTAACATTTCAAACAAAGTATGGTGGCGTGCTGTATGCCCCACATTTTCAATATCGTTGGTTCTGATCGACTTTTGTGAACTAGTCAAACGGTGATTTTTAGGTACAACGGAGCCATCAAAGTATTTTTTCATTGTAGCAACGCCAGAGTTGATCCACAATAAAGTCGGGTCATCTTTGGGAATTAAAGGAGCACTTTTTAAAACATCATGTCCCTTACTTTTAAAAAAGTCTAAATACATTTGACGAATTTGTGCACTAGATAATTCTTTCATAAAAAAATTCCTTTCCACAATACATCTTCCAAATAAAAATTTACCTTACGTATACTTACCAACATTCATTGCCAATTTAATAACTATCAAATTCAACAATTAAAATTGGACAAAAAACATCGTTGCTAACAAGGACGCTAAATGCGCGGTACCACCTTGCTTGCAACGATGCTGATCGTTAACCTCTTAGTGCTTTTCATAGCTATTATTTAAATTTATCATGGGTAGCATTTAATTGTCTGTCGTAGATCCTTGCACCAACTGGATCCTCTCTTAAACGAACTAACAATAAATATATCCCTAAATCATTCACAACTTAAAAGTATAGTGATTTTTTCGCTAAAAGTCAATTAGAGCAAACTTTCGCATCAAAATTCAGTCACTTACTTTATAAGCAGTTCATACTATGTCTAAATCTTTATTTTTTCCGTCGTTTAGCACGTTGCTCGATCCGACGTTTTTGCTGTTGGTCTTTCTTGATCGCTTTTTTGATTCGTTTCTTATAACCGGGTTTATGCTTGGTTTTTTCTTTTTTAGCCATCCCGCGTAAAGAAGGATCCATTGAGTCATGACGTTTCTTACGTTTAGCTCGACGTTCACGATCATAAGAATCGACAATTTCGCCGTTTTTCAAGGCTTTTGGTGCAAACGAGATCCCCATTTGTTCAAGTTCATTAACTTTTTGATCATCTTCTGGCCCGTACAAAGTAATGGCTGTACCGGGCATATTGTTACGTCCAGTCCGACCGACACGATGAATGAAAAATTCCAAATCATTTGGCAAGTCGTCGTTTATCACGTGTGAAACACCTTCAATATCGATGCCGCGCGCAGCTAAATCAGTGGCAACAACAAATTGATAGTCCAAATTATGGATCTTTTTCATAACTCGTTTTCTTTCTCGTGGTTGTAAACCACCATGGATCTTAGCAACTTCCAAACCACATTTGCGTAAATACTCAGTCAGTTCATCGACCCGTTCTTTTGTATTTGCAAAAATCAAAACTAAATAAGGCTCGCCGATCGTTAGTAATTGGTAGATCAAACGGTTACGGTCACGCCCTTTAGTTGAGATCAACCAGTTTTGTACGGTCGGACTAATAATAGCTTGATTTTCAACAACTTCGATCACAGGGTTATTCATATACTTCTTCAAGAAAGGTTCTAATTTAACGGGGATCGTCGCTGAAAAGACCATCATTTGCAGATCTTGTGGTAAAGCTGAAGCGATCGCGTCTGTTTCTTTCAAAAATCCCATATCAAGTGTCATATCCGCTTCATCAACTACAAAATATTTAGTCAGATGAATGTCTAAAACATGGCTATTGATCAAATCTAAGATTCGCCCTGGTGTACCGATCACAACTTGAGGCTGATGTTTTTCTAACTTAGCTGCTTGCCTTTTCTTGTCGGTTCCACCTACGTAATTAGCTACCATGATATCTTGTTTCGATTCAGCTGCAATTTGTTTGGCAGCATCATAGATTTGGTAAGCTAACTCACGACTAGGCGTAGTGATCACCGCTTGGACTTCATGTTGGGTCAAGTCGATCGTATTAAAAATTGGCAATAAGAAAGCATGCGTTTTCCCACTTCCAGTTTGTGCTTGTCCGACGACACTTTTACCATGCATGATCGGGGGTAAGAGCCGCTTTTGTACTTCTGTGGGCTCAGTAAAGTTTAATTTCTCTAAAGCCTGTTTAATAAAGGGCTTAAAATTATAATCAGAAAATTTATTTGTCATTACTTTCTCCTGTATCGCTGGCTGCGATTTGGTCTAGTTTCTTTACAAATTCGGAGATTTGAGAGTCATCTTTGATAACTGCCCCACTAGCTAGCGGGTGACCGCCACCGCCGTATTGTTTAGCTAATTCGTTGATGATCGCCCTTTTTGAACGAATACGTAAGCGGTAAGAACCATCTTTTTGCTGAACAAAAATCGTCCAACATTTAACAGTTGAGACTTTACCTAACAAAGGGACGATCCCAGCAGTTCCAGCATCTCCCAACTCAAATTTCTTTAAAATATCAGATGTTAAAACAATATATGCGGCATTATTGTCAGTGATCTGCATATTTTCCCAAACATAGGCTGAAAGCCGAGCTACAGCTGGTTCAATGTCATCTAACTGACGATTAACATTAGCAGCATCAAAGCCAGTCTCCATTAATCCGGCAGCTACACGCATCGTATGCGGTGTCGTTGCATCATACATAAAACGACCCGTGTCGCCAACGATACCCGCATATAACATCCGAGCAGCATCTTTTAAAAGTCGCAGTTTACCATTTGAAGCGTCTACCAAATCAAAAATCAACTCTGAGGTACTGGAAGCTTCAGGAACGACCCAAGTCAGGTCACCAAAATCATCATCATTTGGATGATGATCAATTTTGATCATCATTTTTCCTTTCGTATATCGTGTATCATCGACCCGTGGGGTATTGGCAGTGTCAACTACGATCACCAAAGCATTTTGATATGCTTGGTCTGATACTTCTTGTTCCGAAGCGATCCATGCCAATCCATTGGCCTTTGATCCAACCTGATAAACAGTCTTATCAGGAAAACTGTCACGAATGATAGTTGCCAGTCCGCATTGTGAACCGATAGCATCTGGATCTGGACGTTGATGACGGTGAATAATGATGGTTTGGTATTTTTCGATCTGTTCAATTATTTTTTCTTGAGTCGACATAAAAATCTCCTTGTGCTTTTTTATTTACTTAAAATCCCATGTCTGAGGTCACAAACTACCCCCCAGTTTTGTCTAACACTTAACTATACATTTTTTGACTTAGATTTTCAAAACATTCTTGTACAACACATACAAAAGCCAGCACTTTTACAGTCACTATACGCAAATCAACTACATTAAATGATCGCTATCGTTATTCCATAACGGTAAGGCAATATTTTCAAATTCTAAGGGAGCTAGATTAGTTAAAGTTAACCCCAATAAGCGAATATCATAATGTTCATTTGGTTGGATCTGGTCTAAAAGTTGTTTGCCATAAAACTGAAAAGTTTCACTGCGATTGGGAAAGAAGTCGTCCAGGGTGACTCGTTTTGTCGTCGTTTCAAAATCTGAATTTCTGACCTTCAAAACTAAGGTCTTACCATGCTTTTGTTGAAGCGCAACATCTTGGGCTAAACGATCAGCACTTCTTTTTAAAAAATTATCAACCGAGTCTAAAGTCGTTAACGGCTGGTCAAAAGTTCGCTCGTTACCCAAAGATTTTCTGATTCTTTTCCATTCAACTGGTCGCTCATCCACTCCACGTACACGTTGGTATAAAACATAACCCATCTTCCCAAAATGTGAGATCAGTTCCCCAGAACTAAGTTGATATAAGTCTTTGCCTGTAAATATTCCTAACTGATGCATTTTTGGCACAGTTTTTTTACCCACTCCTCGAAACTTTTCGATCGGTAAAGGAAATAAAAAATTGCGGACTTCATCTTGACGGACCACCGTCATTCCGACGGGCTTACGATAATCAGAAGCTAATTTGGCCAAAAATTTATTATAAGAAACTCCCGCTGAACAGGTCAAATGGACCTTAGAAAATATTTCTTGTTGAATCATGCGGGCCGTTTGAATAGCCGAATGCAGCTGTTTTTTATTAACAGTAATGTCCAAATATGCTTCATCGAATGCGATCGGTTCAATGTAGTCAGTATACTCATGAAATATTTCATGGATCTGATTTGATACTGCTCGATACTTTTTAAAGTCTGGATCTTTAAAATATGCTTGTGGACATAATTTTAAAGCCTCTTGACTACTCATCGCGGAGTGCACTCCGTAAGAACGGGCAACGTAATTGGCTGTAGCTACAACTCCATGTCCTCCAGTTTTGCGCGGATCACGAGCGATCACGAGCGGTAAGGAAGCCAACTTCGGATCATCTCTCATTTCGATCGACGCATAAAAAGCATCCATATCGATGTGTATTATTTTTCGATCATCCACCCCGCTGACCTCCTTCAAAATTCTAGTCAAAAATAGCAGCAACAAAACCTTGCCACTGCCATTTTAACATGCACTATTTATTTATAAACATTATACCAACTGCTTAATTCTCATCAGGCCTAAAATACCACTCGTTACCATCTTCTTTAAGCAACTCTTTTGCGGCTTGTGGTCCCATCGAGCCACAAGTATAATTTTGAAATTCATCCTGTGAAAGCTTTTCTTCATCCCAGGCTTGACGAACCGCATCCACAAATCTCCAAGAGTAATAAACTTCTTCCCAGTGCGAAAAACTAGCTGAATCGCCTTGCAAGACATCGTAGAGTAATTTCTCGTACCCAACTGGCATTTTCGATCGCGTGTCTTCTCCATGTGAATGACGTAAATGCATACTCTGGATCCGGTATTGATCAAAATTAACTTCTTTACCATTTAAACGTAATTCCATACCTGGATTAGGTTCAACCTTAAATGACAAAATATTTCGCTTCAATGGTTCACTACCAAAAATATTGTAAGGAGCATTCTTAAACACAACATCGATCCGAGTCTCTTTTTTGGTCAAACGCTTCCCCGTTCTAATATAAATCGGTACACCTGCCATATTCATATTATCAACAAAGATCCGCCCGGCAACAAAAGTTTCCGTTTGTGAATCAGGGGCCACTTGATTTTCTTCACGGTAGCCAACTTGTCCATTACCTGGACCATACTGGCCACGCACAAAATTTTGTTTAACACCATCTTTATCATAAACACGTAAAGCCTTCAATGCACTGATTTTTTCTTTCCTAATATCTTGATCGGTATACATCGTAGGAGCATTCATGGTCAGCATCGCAACAGTTTGTAAAATATGATTTTGCACCATATCACGTAAAGCACCAGCATTTTCATAATATCCAGCACGTTCTTCCACACCCAATGCTTCACTTAAAGTAATTTGGATATTGTCGATATAGCGGTAATTCCAAAGCGCATTGAAAATGTTATTACTAAAACGCAACGCCGGGATACTTTGGATCATTTCTTTACCCAAGTAGTGATCGATCCGGTAAACATCTTTTTCAGGGAAATATTGGTTAATACTTTCATTCAATTCTGTTGCGCTTTTAACATCATGACCGAATGGCTTTTCGATCACAACACGGTTATAGCCATTTTCGGTAACTAAACCTTGTGTTTTAACATGTTGACAGATCGTTGAAAAAAATTGTGGAGACATTGCCAAATAAAAGACACGATTGCCTTCTAATTCGTATTTACTATCAAGTTCATCTGCCAATTTTCGTAATGTTTCATAATGATCTGTATCATTAACATTATGTGCTTGATAGTAGAAATGACTCGAAAATTCATTAGCCTGTTTTGCGGTGACCTCCATACCAGAAATTGAGTTACGTACGATTTCTTGATAGCGTTCGTCATTCCATGGTCGGCGAGCTGTTCCGACAACTGCAAAATGCTCTTTCAAATACCCTTGTTTATATAAATTAAACAAGGAAGGATACAATTTACGTTGAGCTAGATCTCCAGTCCCACCGAAAATAATAAACAACGCCTTTTGTTCACTTGTCATTTTATTGCGCACCGCTTTCTTATAATTTATTACTATTTATATTTTATATTGTACCTTGTTTGTTTTGTCTAGACCAGTCAGACGTTTTTACTTATTCAATTTTAGTTGGTAAATCAAAACAAAAAAGCTTTATATTCAATGAATTTTCTCCATCAAATATAAAGCAGTTTGGTTTACAAATAAAATTAGATCAAGTGTACACCTTTATCAACGTAAATTGTATCACCAACAACACCAGTTGCCAGATCACTCATCAAAAAGGCACAAGCACCGCCAATTTCAGCTGTTGTGACTGAATTTCCATCAACTGTCCGACTTTCAGATTCTGATAGTAAACTTGAATGGTCCTTAACACCAGTAACAGCCAACGTCTTAACCGCGCCAGCAGAGATTGCGTTGACACGCACACCATATTGACCCATATCACGAGCCAAATAACGAACGTTTGCTTCCAATGCAGCCTTAGCTACACCCATGACATTATAGTTAGGGATAGCTCTTTCTGAACCGAAGTATGTCAATGTCACAATACTTGCTGGGTCATTTAAAATTTCTTTTCCATAACGTGCCACAGCTAAAAGTGAGTACGAGGAAATATTTTGTGCCATCGCATAACCTTCCCGGCTAGTGTTTTGTACATCTCCATCTAACTCTTCTTTGTTAGCATATGCAATTGCATGAACGATACCGTCTAATTTACCGAAACGCTCTTTGATCTCAGTGAAAGCCTTGTCCATGCTTTCATCAGTAGCGACATCACATTCGATCAAGAGATTTTCATCGTCAACCAAACGTTTCACGCTTTTTTTCATACGTTCGTTTTGATAAGTATAAATAACTGTTGCTCCTTGTTCCTCTAATTGTGAAGCACAGCCCCAAGCAATCGAACGTTTGTTAGCAACGCCCATTACTAAAATTTTCTTGCCATCTAATAAATTTCCCATAAAAATCGCTCCCTTGATTTTTCATGAAACAAATCAGTTTGCAAAGCTAAACTAGTTAAAATTTTCTAAATCTGGCTTTTCTTTGTGCAACCAATTCATCTGGTGATAATCTTTCTAATTTTTCTAATTCTGGTCGTAAAACTTGAATAATATTTTTACAAAAGCGCTTATGTGTATTTGGTTCAGGAATAATGCCTTCGATAATTCCCGCTTTATCTAAAGCTTCTGGAGTTAACTGCATGACTTCAGCTGCTTCGTCTGATTTACTTGCATCTTTCCATAAGATCGAGGCAAACCCTTCAGGCGAAAGGACTGAATACATACTATTTTCACTCATCCAGACCTCATCACCACAGGCTAATGCTAAAGCGCCGCCACTGCCACCTTCACCGTAGATCACTGTCAAAAATGGTACTTTGACATCTGCGATCTCAAGTAAATTACGCGCGATCGCTTCACCTTGGCCTTGCTCTTCGGCACTCGCAGCTGGATATGCACCAGCTGTATTAACAAATGCCAAAACTGGTCGCGAAAACTTTTCAGCTTGTTTGACCAAACGTAACGATTTTCTATAGGCTGCTGGTGCTGGGCTACCAAAATGCTTAGCGATCCGATCTTTAGCAGAAGTGCCTTTATCGATCACTAAAACTGTCACTGGACGGCCCGCAAAATGAGCTAAGCCACCCATGATAGATGGGTCATCATCATTTAAGCGGTCCCCATGCATTTCCATAAAATCAGGAAAAATTTCGTCTAACAATTCCTGACCACCGATTTTTTGTTCATCACGTGCGGCAGCGACGATCTCACCTGCCGTTCGTTGCTTTTTCGAAAACAAACTTACGATAGCTACTCGCCTGCCTTTCCTTGATTCATTTCTAAGAGCCAAGCAATAGTATCTTTTTGCTCTTCACGTTTAACGATCGCATCGATAAAACCATGCTTCATAATGTTATCCGCGTCTTGTAAATTCTCGGGTATTTTTTGATGCATAGTTTGCTCGATCACACGCTTACCAGCAAAACCGATCAACGCATGCGGCTCGGATAAAATAATATCCCCTTGCATGGCAAAACTAGCTGTGACACCGCCTGTCGTTGGATCTGTGATCACTGAAAGATAAAACAATCCTGCTTTAGAATGTTCCCGTACTGCTTGGGAAACTTTTGCCATTTGCATCAAAGAATGGATCCCTTCTTGCATCCTAGCACCGCCAGACGCAGTGAATAACACGACTGCTTTATTATGTTGTGTGGCATATTCAAACAAACGAGTAATTTTCTCACCTGTCACAGTGCCCATTGACCCCATGATAAACTTAGGATCCATAATGCCTAAGAGAAATTCCTGTTCACCGATCTTAGCCACACCAGTCAACACAGAATCATTTAAATCAGTTGCTTGTTGTGCCTTCTCGATTTTCTTAGCATAGTCAGGAAAATCAAGCGGATCAGCTGTTTGCAAGTCTTGATCCATTTCGGTAAAACTATCAGTCAGCCAGTCAACACGTTGACGACTAGAAATGCGAAAACCATAACCACAATTTGGGCACGTTGAATAAGTACCTAAATCTTTATGATAGACTGATTGCTTACATTTTGGACAAGCTAACCAGACACCACTTGGCACATTTTGTTGTGCTTGTTTGTCAGCTTTAACATGTTTTTGCCCCAGTGTTTTCAGTTCATCAAACAGCTGCATTGCTTTCCCTTCTCTTCCATTCCGGTAAGAATACTCGTTCTACATAGTCCGTAGTAATCGTACCTTTTTTAAATTCTTCGTCTTCTAATAATGACAAATAAAATTTCTGATTAGTTGTGATCCCTGAGATGACCATTTCATCCAGTAATCTTTTAACTTTTTCAATTGCTTCATTACGGTCATGACCCAAGCCGATCAACTTAGCGATCATCGAGTCATAAAATGGTGAAATATTACATCCCGCATATAAGGCAGTATCCATTCTCATTCCTAAATTACCAACGGGTACATACAGATATTTAACTTCACCTGTAGACGGGAAAAAGTTTTTGCTAGGATCTTCAGCGTTGATCCGGCATTCGATCGCAGCACCTTCCAAATGGATATCTTCTTGCTTAAATGGTAATGATTCTCCCGCAGCCACCTTGACTTGGGCCTTAACTAAATCGATCCCCGTAACCATTTCAGTTACTGTATGCTCAACTTGGATCCGTGTATTCATTTCCATAAAGTAAAAATTATGCTTTTGGTCCATCAAAAATTCGATCGTTCCTGTGTTTAAATAATCGATCGAATTTGCAGCTCGCAATGCGATGTCACCTAAGTGTTGCCGTTGTTCTTGACTGATCAACGAACATGGACTTTCTTCGATCATTTTTTGTTTTCCTCGTTGCACGGAACAGTCACGTTCAGGGAAATAAACCGAATTACCCTGCTGATCACAAAAAATTTGAACCTCAATGTGTTTCACGTTATCCATAATTTTTTCCAAATACATTCGGCCATCGCCAAAAGCACTTTTAGCTTCACGGCTGGCTTCCTCAAAAGAAGAAGTCAAGGAATCGATGTCATCGACACGTCTGATACCTTTACCACCGCCACCAGCTGCTGCTTTCAGCAAAATTGGAAAGCCGACTTCTTTGGCAACTTTTTTAGCTTCAGTTGCATTTTGTAAGAAACCCTCACTACCAGGAATAACAGGTACACCGCTCTTTTGCATTTGTTCACGAGCATTGGCCTTATTACCCATCAGATCGATCGTTTCTGAGCGTGGCCCAATAAATGTGATCCCACAATCTTCACACATTTCAACAAACCGGCTGTTTTCTGAAAGAAAGCCAAACCCTGGATGGATCGCCTGCGCACCAGTTCCGACCGCCGCAGCTAGAATGTTTTTCATATTTAAATACGAATCTTGTGGTCGCGCCGTTCCTACACAAACAGCTTCATCCGCTAATTGTACATGCAAACTTTCGCGATCTTCAGTGGAATAAATCGCCACTGAATGAATGCCTAATTCTTTCAACGAACGGATGATGCGGACCGCAATTTCGCCACGATTTGCTACTAATACTTTCGAAAACATACTAATCGCTAATCCCCAATCATAAATGTAATTTCAGCCGTACAGGCTTTTTTACCATCAACCTTGGCAACAGCTTTACCTAAGCCAACGTTACCACGTATTTTTTCTAAATTGACCTCGATCACCATTTGGTCACCTGGGCGCACGACCTTACGGAACTTAGCTTGTTTGATCCCACCAAAATAAGCTGTCTTGCCCTTAAACTCATCTAGAGTTAGTAAGGCAACTGCTCCAGTTTGGGCCATTGCTTCAACGATCAAAACTCCTGGCATAACAGGATTCCCCGGAAAATGTCCCTGAAAGATCTCTTCATGAGCCGTCACATTACGTAATGAGACGGCACGTTGACCTGGTTCTAATTCTTCTATCCGATCGATCAAAAGCATCGGATAACGATGTGGGATTATTTCTTGAATTTGTGTCGAATCTAATACTGTCATTTTATGCCTCCTCTACACGGAATAGAGGTTGATCAAACTCAACTAGATCTTCAGTATCAACCAATATTTCGCTGATCGTTCCTGACACTTCACTTTTAATTTCAGTCATCATCTTCATCGCTTCGATGATACAAACTACGTCACCTTTAGCTACCTTTTGTCCAACAGACACATAAGAAGGTTTTTCTGGTTCAGGTTTAAGATAGACTGTCCCCACCATTGGCGCCTTGATGGTCGTACCATGTTGTTCTTTTGCTTCTGGCTTTTCAACATTTTCAGCAACTTGATGTTGTGGTTGTTCTGCCACTTGTGTTGGAGCTGTCGTTGTTTGAGCCGGAGCAGCTTCTGATTGAAATGAATTTTCATTTTTACTGAGATGAATATGAAATCCTTCCGTTGAAATTTCCATTTCTCTGGTATTGGAAGCATTAAATTCATCCATCAGATCCTTAATTTCATTAAATTCCAACTATTCTTCGCCCCATTTTTTAAATGTTAAGACCGCATTATGCCCACCGAATCCAAACGAATTACTGATAGCATATTGTAGATCAGTTTTCTTTTCATTAGCTTTCGTCACAACATTAACGTGACATTCTGGATCTTGTTTTGTCAAACCAATGTTAGGCGGTAAAGTCCCTGTTTGCAAAGCAGCTACTGTTGCCACTGCTTCAATTGCTCCAGCGGCACCTAACAAATGACCAGTCATTGATTTCGTACTGCTAACTTGGACCTGACTATCTTTTCCAAAGACCTGATTGATAGCATGTGCTTCACTAGAATCATTACTTGGTGTTGCAGTCCCATGTGCATTAATATACCCAATTTCGTCTGGTGTAATGTTTGCTTCTTTTATAGCTTGTGACATTGCACGTGCAGCACCTTCACCTGATGGATCGGGCGAGGTCATATGATATGCATCAGAAGTAGAACCATAACCAACAACTTCACCTAAAATATTAGCGCCCCGTTGTTTTGCATGTTCTAAACTTTCTAGGATCAACGTAGCTCCACCTTCACCCATTACAAAGCCTGATCGGTTGCTATCAAACGGCAACGAAGCCTTTTGTTTATCTGCTTCAGTAGTTAAAGCTGTCAAAGCAGCAAAACCAGCGATACCGATCTCATTAACTGAAGCCTCGGAACCACCAGTGATCATGACCTGCGCACGACCTTCTTTGATTTGACGATATGCTTCACCGATCGCATTTGTCCCAGAAGAACAAGCTGTAACGATCGAAGTTGAGATATTTTTAGCTCCCAGCCGCATCGAAATATTACCAGCTGCCATATTAACGATCGAAGTTGGCACAAACATTGGTGAAACACGTTGTGGGCCCTTATCATGCATTTTAATGACCTGTTCTTGGATCGTGGTCAAGCCACCGATACCAGAACCATAAATTACACCTAATTCATAAGGATCTGTATTTTCTTCATTGATCCCTGCTTGTTCAGCAGCTTCCAAGGCACTATGAACAGCATATTGTGAAAAAAGATCCATTCTGCGACCGGACTTTTTACCGACCCGTTCCTTTACATCAAAATCTTTAACTTCACCAGCGACATGTACACCAGTTTCCGTTGCATCAAACTTAGTGATCTCATCGATCCCCAGTTTTCCTGCCAAGACATTTTTACTAAAAGTCTTAGCATCATTTCCAAGCGGAGTTACTGCTCCCATTCCTGTAATTACTACTCTAGTCATGTTTCACGCTCCCCTTACATTCAATACTATAGAGTAATTAACAACACCCTATAATATTTGTTTGACTTGATTTTCAAAGCAAGATTTTTTA
>DXAP01000160.1 GCA_019116985.1 Candidatus Ligilactobacillus excrementavium
CACGCAGCTCGACTAAAAAAACAGAGCGGAGAAATTCGGGAGACAACGAGCATTATCGGACTCGGAACTTATAGTGCGTTCTGTGCACTGTGAGATCCGAGTTGGATAAGCGGAGTTGTCTGAATTTCGGAACTCGACTAAAAAACAGAGCGGAGCATGGCGGTCAGCTGGTGAGCAATAACGGACATACACACTATAATACTTTTTTTGCGTTGTAGTGTGTATGTATGTTAGTTAGGCGCAACCTGTTGCCATGCGAAGCTCGACTACAAAACAGCTGCTATTTCTCAGCTTTTCCAACGACCGCATCTACAGCAGCTATCGTCGTGAGCGTTGCATCATAATAATTTTTCTGAGTCAAAGGTTTCGTAAAGATTTCTTGTTGCCCCAACCTATGATGTTTTTTGCTTAAATTGTCCGCATAAAATATTGGTGCCTTAAAGCTATTAGATTGATATTGCTTAACAGGTTGCCCACTTAGGGAATACCCCGAGACAATTGGATCCTGGGTATGGAAAAAGTTCATCATTTTCCTCAGCACTTTTTTGGCACGCGGATCATCGCTAGTAGCTAACATCATCGGTACACGACAAGCATTGGAAGAATAATCACCATCATTTTCTGAAGCAACCACCTTTTTTTTGACTGGTGCAGCATTGTCAGGATCGACCCACGCAAAGTCTGGTACAAGACCTGTCTTATGTGCTTGGCTTAGATCCATCATCCGATCAAGCATTGTATTTTTAACTGTCAACCATCGCGGATCGTTACTAGATTTGTAAAAAGTTTCAAAAAATTCTGGTGCTACATCCGACGTGCGCATTAAGTTATAGTAAGGAGAACCTTTCGTGACCCAATCGCCCACGGTCAAAGTATGATTTTTGTCATTATACTCATACGCTAAAATATCTTTTTCAATATTACGTGCGAGCCGCTGATAATAGTTCGCCTGTTTAGGCCACGCTTTAGCCGCTTGATGAAGGCTATAAGCAATAAAAAGGTCGCCGTCAGCAGCACTATTATCTTCACTGACCCATTTTTCTTGTCTTTTATACTGCCGCCACTGCATTAACCACGTTTTTTTATCATGGTTTTTTCCCACATAATCACGATGTGCTAAATAATAATTTAAGAGTTGATCAAAATCTTTTTGTTTTGCCCAATCTTTAGCGCCTGCCCTGGCTGTAATATATAATCCGTATCCTTGTCCCTCTGAAAGGGCGACCGGGTTGACCTTATCGTTGCTGGTGTTAACAAAATTTTGTTCTTTATCTTGTTTAATGACGTATTCTTGTTTCCAACTCTCATATATTTTATATTGCACGTTATTTGAATTTTTTACCCTAACATCAGTTAAAGTACCAATATAGATAAGTGCTACTAAACCAATAAAGATCCACACAAATTTTAGACGTTTCATTGAAAAATTTTCCTTCCACTAATTATTAAATCGCTTTGTCTTAACCCAAATATTGCCATTCCGGTGTAATAAAGAATCTAAACAGACCGATAGCACCGCATGCACGGAGATAACAATAAATAATTGCGAGTAAGTAAAATAAGAAACCAAAGCAAGCCAAATTTGTTTTGTAGTAGCTTGACCATATTGTGTCGATAAAGCAACTGATATTTGCAGAATATACAAAACTATCATCAATAACCAATTGAGAAGTAACAGCTGCATTATCAAACCGCTATTCTCCCCAAAAGTAAATGGGAGTTCTAGTTCAGGAATGAATAATTTCGCGACTAAAAAGCAAATATTAGTGAGAAATATAAAATCAGATAAAATAATTGCCGCATTAAACCAAAAGAACGTGCAAGAATAATAAAATGTTTCTAACTTGACCCGCCAATTACTACGTTTAAAAAGATATTTAAAGTTATGGATCACAACCTGATAATTGCCCTTAGCCCAACGTAAGCGCTGAAAATAATAATCATGCAAACGCTCGGGTTCTTGTTGAAAAGCTTCGGAATTATAAGCAAGAGCAATCAGCTTGCCGCTTTGCATTATTTTAAAAGAAATATCTGTATCCTCAGTTAATGCCCCATCGCGCCAACCGCCAATTGATTTAACAAAATCACGATTGATAATAAAATTAGTTCCCGGGATCCGGCCAATTTTAAACATATGCCAAATTGCACAATGCTGTATCCGCTGTGTAACCACGATTTCTTGGTTAATACACTTAGTTAGGAAGTTTTGCTGCGCATTTCGCGTTTTATTCCGCCCGAAAACAGCCACATGACGCTCAGGGTCCTCCAATACCTTTTTGACCAAAAAATAAAGAGCATTTTTTTCTGGCATCGCGTCTGCATCGTAAACACCAATATAATCCCCATGAGCAATTTCAAGTGCATCATTCAAAACCCCAGCTTTGCCGCCTTTACCAGTACGGTCGATTATTCTGACATCGCGGTTACGATAACGAGGTGTTTCAACTACTCTTTTCATTTCATTAACTGTTTGATCATCACAATTATCTGCATACAATAATAATTCGACGCGGTCGGCTGGATAATTCAAATCTAAAATCGCTTGAACTGTTTGGGCGACCACAATTTCTTCATTGTGAGCAGGTACTACGATAGTGACCTTAGGATATGAGATCAAAGGGTCAGTGTGGACCAGTTTTGTACTGCGCTTCATCCAAAAGTGCGTTGCGCCGCTAAGTGTCGTTAAAGACATTAAAAGAGAAGTCCAAATTGATACTAAGGTAATGATCATCAGAATTTTAGGGACCACTATTCTTCCACCTCTTTATACGATTTTTTAAACCTGCTCATTTTAGCTTCTTCCAATATCGTTTTTTCAACTCGAAAATAAATGATTCACTGACAAATGGAAATAGCCACAATTAAAATGAAAAATAGCAAACTGATAATTGCCATTAACCAAAAAAAGAATTCATTCAAACCGTTCAGTCTCCTTTCAGATACTCCGTTACAATATCAGTTTCCATCTTGCGATTTATGCTGCGAATTGCATCTTCTAATGTCAAAAAGTTATTAACATTGAAATTATTAACTTCAATATCTCCCCACTTAAACTGCGGAGTAGTTTGTACCAAGTCGATCTGACTTAAATGTTTTCTAGTACGTTCATTTAATATCTGATAATATTCAGGCGTTAAATCGTAGGAAATGATCAAGAAAGTCGCATTGTCCAAGTAATATAAAAATTCAGACGGCAACCGGTCATTTTTCAAAACCTTAGCAATTTTTTGTAATACCTGATCATAATCAGCATCATGAAATTGTCGAAATTGACCACTATGGGCCCAATGAACAGCGGTGATATGTACGCTAAAAGCTCCTTTTTGATCATTTTGGATAAAACGCAATGCTTTTTGATAAATTTTTTGGGCATTGTGCATAGTTTGTAGCTTAGTGACCTGATCATAATGCTCACTATATTTCTCAATATCGCGACGATTAGAATCGACCCAACCTAAACCACCAAGTATATAGCGGCAAATGACCATAACACTTGACCCAACCGGAAAAACAGCCAGTAGCGAGATTTTTAAATGAAGTGGCATCGCAACATTACCTAATAACAAAATTGCACTACCGATCGTAGTAAGCACAATAACTGCCCAAGTTAGCAAGATGTTAGGGATCAGTATCCCTGTTGCTAAACCAGCAACAAGCAAGATCACTACCGTGGTCGATATAGTCGGTGAATAAAGGCCGATATAATACATAAAAATAGTAATAGACGATAACAATACAAATAGCATTATTAAGCTAGTTTCAATAACATGCTTTTTATACAAAACAATTCTCCTTTCACTCCATAAAATAAATTTTTTTAAGTATTACAAAAAATAATATATATTTTTAAATTTATTTTTTTAGAAAATAGTATATAGATATTTTATTTGAATCAATTTTTGGAGTTTCAAAATAAAAATATACTTTTCCCAAAATAGCCAGTTATTTTTAACCTGCAAAGTGTCTCAAATCAATAAATTTTCTCAGAAACATTATGGTTAAGCTCTGCATCCCGATAATATTTACACATGAATTCAAAAAACTAACTACAGATTTTGATCTATTAAATAAATATTTGTAGATAAATTTACTGCTTTTTGCCAAATAACTTGAACACTATATTTTGATATATATAAAATTTCTTCGTAACTTAACCAACTTAGTATAATATGCGTTTAGGAAAAAATAATAGTTGTACAACATTATCAATTAAAGCGATTTACTGATATTTATTAAAATGTATCTTTTTGTATTTGCAAAATTCTACAGATGATCTTGCTACCCGAGACCTTTTGCTCCTAGATTTAATAAAATTAAAGAGGTGATCACTTTGCAGATATAAATATTTTCGCAAAATAAAAAATGGTTTTTAAATAACTGATTTTTTGGCAACGGTTCTGATGTGATTCAGCCTGAATCGCTTATTATTCAAGGTGTCTTACCAGAAACTCAATAGACCTAAATCATAAAAATTAATAACAGCTAGTTAGCGAAACTAAAAAATTAGGGAGTGTAAAATTGAACAAAATTAAGATAATGGTGGTTTTCGGCACGCGGCCTGAAGCAATTAAAATGATGCCCGTGATCAAGGCCATACAACAAAAGCCGTCCGAATTTCAGGCGATCACAGTAGTTACGGCACAACACCGTGAAATGTTAGACCAAGTACTGCACAGTTTTAACATCAAGCCAAATTATGATTTCAATATCATGCACCAAGGGCAATCTTTAGGCGACATTACGTCAGAAGTCCTCGAAAAATTGAGCGACACGATTCAAAAAACTCAGCCTGACATCATACTGGTTCATGGAGATACCACTACTACTTTCGCTGCAAGTATTGCAGCATTTTATCAAAAAAAGGTTCTAGGTCACGT
>DXAP01000161.1 GCA_019116985.1 Candidatus Ligilactobacillus excrementavium
ACGATGGCAGCTGGTATTACGATGGCAAAGTCCTAGCCCATAATATTTTTGAACAGATCACGCGTGCACAAGGAATAGTTGCGCGTTGTTTGAGTGATCAAGGACTACAAATGTCAGTCAAAAGTGTGCTCAGCTGTACCGCAAATCGCATCTATGACGTTTTTTCTTCTCATCGCATCAAAAAAGCGACCCCAGTACTTACTCAATATCCTGAGTATTTACTGGGGTCGCTTTTAATTCATCTAATCATTATTATTTATCACGCTTGTGGAAATCTTTTTGCAACATCAACTTCGTCTAAGTGCAATGCTGTGTGTTCTGTGCAAACGACTGCTGCTAAAGCATCCATGTCGCTCGGTGCAGCTTTTCCAGCTAGTACCTTGGAAGGGTTGCTGACTAAGTTGGATAAGTCTGTTAATTTGTCGACCGCCGTTTCTGAGGCGTTCCCGTTGATCAATAAGTGATATTCGGGATTCTGGTCTAATTCTTTGTGCAAGGCATCGATAAATTGTGGTTGTTGTGCTTCGCCTTGGTCCAAGGTCAAAGCCACGCGCTCGCGAAAAGTCCCTAAATAATGTCGCTGTTCGTCCGGTTTGACTTTAGGTGAGCCGTACATGCTTTGTGACAAACGCTCATTTAAGTTGTCATCGGACATTGATCGTGTCCTCCTTTAAATTATCTACCATTAATTACCATAACATAAACTGACTAGTAATTCAATTCTTTCATCTGGCAAATGGTGTTTCCAGATGTATCGTCTCAAATAAACTTACACCAAGGATCCTATTATACCGGTCGTTTCGAAGCTCTGAAGAACACATGTGCATGAAATCCACTTGAAAAACAAACGTATGTTCGTATAATGAAGAGTGAGGTGGTTAATATGAAAACAGCAAAGCAACATGTCGATGTGATGGAAGCGCGGATCGAACACTATTTTATGCCCCATATCAAGGCGCGTTATCAGATCCAAATCGTTAATGATAAGTTCGATAATTCATTTAATTTTTTCTTTTTATATAAAAAAGGCGCTGAGAACACGCACTCGATCCCGATTCGAGTGATCAAGGATCATGATTGGATCTATTTTGAACAGATCGTCCGCGAATTACACCATCGCGTGAATTTTACGTTGCGTTTCACGGGTTTTCAAGGTGAGATCTGGCAGTCCAATGGGTGTAATATCCCTCATTATATGTAAACATACAAAAAACCGACAACAAGCTAAAACTGGCGGCTTTGCTTATTGTCGGTCTCTAAATAAGATAGAAGTTAGTGACTGCTCAGGGGCGAACAGCCAAGAACTCAATCAACTTTAGCAGATTTAGAACTTAAATTCAATTAGACAGCCGATAGCGTTAAGCAGAAAGGCGGGATCAAATGACATTTTCGATCAAGATCACGTTTCAACTAGGACTATTTATTTTACTATGTATTGCAATTTACAACCTGACCAAACGAAAATGATAAGCGTTAAAGTGGTTTCTCAATCAAGCATTAAGGTATAATACAAGTGCTGAGATAAGCAAATCTGATTCAAGGAGTGATTATAATGAGTAACTTTGATGATAAATTGGATGAAGCAAAAAGCAAGGGGAAAGAAACTTTAGGTAAGGTGACTGGTGATAAGAACAAAGAGGCCGAAGGTAAAGCAGAAGGCATCGCCAAGAAAGCTAAACATAAAGTAGAAGATGCCAAAGACGCTGCCAAGGGTGCAGCACAAGGCCTAAAAAACGATGACGACGATGACGAGCAATAAAAGAAACTAAGATTACAGGAGAGTGAGACAAAAGATGTTCTGAAGCCGATCTGTAACGATGAGTACGTTATTTTGGGTCGTAGCGTTGCGAAGAACCAGAATAACGCAATCGTTGCTACAGTAAGGCTTCAATCTTTTGGAACACGTTTAAGGACTGTCGATTTAGCCCATTTATGGGATAGATCGACGGTCCTTTTAGAATTACACAGTTAGTTATGTCCCAGCATCTTTTTACTTGAGAAAAAAATTTAAGATATATTCCCTGCCAAATGGCTTAATGTGTAACTATCAAAACTATATTTACATAATTAACTATTGCGAATGATTAAGAATTATATTACTATTCTCTCATAACTAAATAGTTTCAAAAAGTATAAGCTATACTGTTGGTAATGTATGGTAAAACTTGATTTTGTTGTTTGTACGAGTTATGCGTGGCGAAAGATGTACTTAAATAACTAGGAAGTCATAATGCAAAAACATATTATAATTTTGGAAGTCAATTAGTGTTTATCTTCTGTTAGTCACGCTTTGTCCAAGCGTTTTATTTGAACTCAAAAATTTTAAATTCTACACACTAGGGCTTATTAGTGTTCAAGTCCTTGGCTTTATTACATTAGAAAGAGAAGTGATCTCATGGATAACCTGGAAGTACAAAATAAAAAGAAAATGACCTGGTCTACTCTTGCGTTGATGGCCTTTTCAACTGTTTGGGGTTTTGGTAACGTCATTAATGGCTATATGTATTTTGGCGGTATCAAAGTCGTCTTTAGTTGGGTCTTAATGTTTGCTCTTTACTTTGTTCCTTACGCTTTGATCGTGGGGGAATTAGGTTCTACCTTTAAAGATTCCGGTGGTGGGGTTAGTTCCTGGGTCAACGAAACAATGGGACCAAAATGGGCTTATTATGCTGGCTGGACTTATTGGGCCTGTCACGTGGCTTATATCGCTGGTAAAGGTACTGGTGGCTTGCGTGCTATGACTTGGGCTATTTTTCAAGATGTAACGAAGTTTGATCAGGCCAGTACTGTTGGTATTCAGTTCGTGACTTTTTTGCTGTTCGTTGCCTTTTGTTGGTTAGCTTCTCGTGGTTTGACAGTCCTTGAAACTTTGGCTACTATCGCTGGAAGCGCCACTTTCATCATGTCGCTCTTGTACATATTGATGATGTTTGCCGCACCAGCAATTAATCCAGCTGTTAGTTTCCATTCGATAAATTTGAGTTGGAAGAGTTTAGTGCCTAACTTTAACGTCAATTACTTCACCTCGTTGTCGATCTTAGTCTTTGCTGTTGGTGGTTGTGAAAAAATCTCACCATACGTTAATAAGCTAAAGCATCCTTCGAAAGATTTCCCGAAAGCGATGATCGTCTTGGCTATTATGGTCATGATCTCTGCTATTTTAGGTACGATCGCAATGGCTATGATGTTTGACCCTAATGCTGTTAAAAATAACTTTGATAGTTATATTGCCAATGGTGATTACTGGGCTTTCCAGAAACTGGGTAATTACTACCACATTGGTAATGTTTTGCTAGTGATCTATGCCATTACGAATGTGATCGGTCAGTTCTCGACTTTGTGTTTAAGTATTGATGCTCCATTGCGGATCTTGTTAGGTAGCAAGGAAGCAAAAGACTTCATCCCCGCTGGTTTGTTGAAGAAAAACAAATACGGTGCTTATATCAATGGGATCAAGATGGTCGGGATCTTGTCTGGTGCGATCATCTTGTCGCAGTCGCTGGTTCCGGGTGCTGCTAAAGTTATGTCTCAGTTGATCAAACTAAATTCGACCATGATGCCACTGCGGTATCTCTGGGTCTTCGCGGCTTATATCGCCTTGCGTAAAGCACGTGATAAGTATCGATCGGATTATGTTTTTTCTAAACACCAAGGAATGGCGTACTTCTTTGGGGTCTGGTGTTTCTTGATCACAGGTGCATGTTGTTTATTAGGGATCTATTCAACAGATCCATTTGCCTTAACGCTCAACATTGTGACGCCCGTAGTCTTAGTTGCTTTAGGTATGATCTTACCAACAATCAAAAATTATCAGGATAAAAAAGCAGAAGAAAATTAGTCTGCTAAATAAGCGAGTGAGTCAAAAGATTCTTTGATCCTTTGGAACATGTTTAAAGGCCGTCGATTTAACCCCTTTAATGGGATATAAATCGACGGTCTCTTTTTATGTCAAATTTAGACCTGAGTCAGAAATTAAAAGGTATCATTTACGATGCTAACTAAAATATAGTCTTATCAACTACTTAAATTTGTACATTATTATGGCAAATGATCTATTCTTGCACTAATTTTGCCAGCAGATCAGCGAATTTTGGATCATCGTTAAATGATGGCAGATAAACGAATTCTTCGCCACCATGACTCATGAAGTAGCCTTTGTTTTCGACTTCTAATTCCTGCAAAGTTTCCAGGCAATCAGCCACAAATCCTGGCGCGATGACCATTACTTTGCGGTAACCGCGATGGGGCAGTCCCTTCAAGGTCGCATCAGTTGCTGGTTTCAACCATTCGCTAGGTCCGAATTTGGATTGGAAAGTTTGGAAGTATTTGACATCGCCGACTTTTTCCATGATCCTTTGAGTCGTGTCATAACATTCTTTCGGATAAGGGTCACCGTCTTTTACATAAGACACAGGGACACCATGATACGAGAACAACAGGGCATCAACAGGCGTTTGCTGGAGCTTGGCTTTGATTTTATCGGCGTAGTAATTGATATAGTCTTCTTCTTGATAGAAGGAATGAATAAAGCGTAGGTCGACGATTTTATCAGTGTGTAAGAAATAATTTTGAACTTCGTCATAAACCGAGCCGACTGTCGTCCCCGAATACTGCGGGTACAGTGGAATGATCGTGATGTCGCGGTAACCAGCGGCTAAGAGTTTGTCGAATGTTTGACTGATCCGTGGTTCGCTGTATGACATCGCGATCTCGACACGAAAATCAGGCAAGCGTTCTTGTAAGAGTTCTTGTTGTCTTTTGGCGTAAGTCAATAAGGGTGAGCCGTCTTTACGCCAGATTTTTTGGTAGAGTTTGGCGGATCTTTGCGGTCGGTGAGGCAAGATCATCGTCTGCAAGATCGGTTGCCATAATAGAGGGGACATCTTGATGATCCGGCGGTCAGATAAAAAGACATTCAGGTATTCTTTGACGCTGGCGGTAGTTGGCGCTTTAGGTGTTCCTAGGTTAATTAAAACAACAGCTTTGTTGCGCATACATATCTCTCCTAGTGAAAAAGTTTACAATCTATTATAAATCATTACAAATAAACACTCAATGCTTTCTATTATTTGGCTGATTTTGACTGATTATCGACTTTATATGCCAAATGTGTGCGAAAAAAGCCACATTTATGCTGATTCTTGGATTAAATTGAAAGAAAATGGTGGAAAATGATTGATTTTTGGTAAGCGGTTTGGTACTATATTTGTGGGAGGTAATGGAAGTGCTTGCAGAACAAAGACAACAACAGATTTTAGATATGCTTGCGAGTCGGCAAGTTGTCAAATTAAAGGATATTTGCCAACAAACAAACTGTTCTGCTTCTTCTGCTAGGCGCGATCTACAGCTTTTAGAAGAGCAGGGCGCATTGGTGCGGATCCACGGTGGTGCAAAAGCTAAGCATGACCTGCAGCGTGAACTAGATATGACGGGTAAGTCGACCCAGAATGTTTCTGCTAAAGACAAGATCGCTCAGTTAGCTGTCGCAAAGGTCGCTGATGAAGATGTCATCTTCTTAGATGCAGGAACTACGACCTTAGCGATGGTGCGTTACTTGCAACCAGAGCAACATTTGACGGTGGTCACCAATAGTGTGTTACACGCATCACAGTTGGCTGATCAAGGTATCCGGACGATCCTAGTTGGTGGCATGCTTAAAAACACCACTAAGGCGATCGTTGGGACTAAAACTGTACGTGATCTACAGCGCTACCGCTTTAATAAAGTCTTCTTAGGGGCCAATGGTGTTCATGATGAATATGGGTTGACGACACCAGATCCTGAAGAAGCTGCGGTCAAACAAGCTGCATTTTCACAAGCAGAGGAGACTTTTGTTTTAGCCGATGGTTCTAAATTCGAAGCAGTATCTTTTGTTAAGATCTCTGACTTAGAACAAGCAACGATCATTACCACT
>DXAP01000162.1 GCA_019116985.1 Candidatus Ligilactobacillus excrementavium
CTAAAGGAGTAACTATTACTGGCGCTTTGCCAATCATTTTAAATGTTTCTACACTATTCGAATCGCTGTTTAAGTTTGCAGTTAGCGGGTAAAAACATAAAAGACCAACGACTGCAACATAGAAGATAAACAATAAAGAGATACAAAAATTGATCGTCTTAGCATATTTTAAATTCAAACTACTGATCATGATGATCATCCTCTCTTCAATTTAACAAATACAACAACTTTATCTTGGGTTGTTTTCCAACTATTCTTAGTTTAATTGAAGAAGTTTAAAACTAACTAAAAATGCAATTTAAGTTAATAATTTTCCTTGCAGAGTTTGCTAATAGTGCGTTATTTTCGTCTAACGAAAAATTATTCACGTTTAATTTTTTCATTTTAGATTACTTTAAGCTGAGTTAGTTATACTTGATTCATCAAATATAAAAAGGTGGTTTTTTAAATGCTATTAGACCAAACAAATAAAATTAAAAATATCGCTGCTGCAAAAATTATTAGTATCTTCTATCCAAATATTCTTGTTTGCACAGAACACGGTGAATGTTTTAAATTAACTCTTTCCAAAAGGGAAAAGAATGATTCATTATTTTGGGAAGAAATGCGCCGGATCTATGAAGCTTCACTCTGGGTCCCGGTCGGGAAAAAATATCATCAATTGTTGGATGAGGGTTGGTTAGCCCCCAATCAAGCCTATTCCTAAGATAACAACAATGCTCAAAAAGACGTAAAACAGGAAGAAATTTCCTGAGATTTACGTCTTTTTTTGCGAAAATTTGCTAAAAAATATTTTCAATGTTAAATTTCAAAATAAACTTTACAAAATACCTAAGGATTTTTAAAGAAAAAAGAGCAACTTTCCCACTTTATCAACGATATGAGAAGAAACAAACATTAACTATTTCTAAACATTACAAAACTTAATTATTATAACAAAAACCAAAAGAACGTTAATTTATTTGTCATCCATTTGATATAAGACAGGTTTATACTGCGTAGCATACTGATATTAAGATCAGTAAAAAGCATTTAAACACAAAAGGAGTCTTATCTCATGAAATTTAAAAAAATAATTCTTTCAACCACTGCAGCTACTGGTTTGTTTTTCGCTGGAACTGGACTTGCAAATGCTGATACTGTAACTGTCAAAAGTGGTGATACTGTTTCATCGATCGCAAAAACATACCAAACAACAGTCACGAATATCGAAAAGTTAAACCATTTAACTGACATCAATTCCATTTACATCGGACAAAAATTGGAAACAGGAACTAGTGATAAAAATCAAACAAATTCTAATTATAGCTATTCAAGTGTGCAACAACCACTAGCAAAAAATGCTCCAAAAACAAGTACTGATAATTCCAAACAAGTTGCCCAACCAAGCAACACGAATTCTCAGGGTGCTAATAATACTTCTCTAAATTCAACAGTAGCCAAGCAACCATCAGCCAAAAAACAAAATGTATCTTCAACTGATACTAACGCTTCCCAACAGACTGGCTCTGCTTTTACGACTACAAACAATAATAACAACGTCAATACAACTACGACCTCGGCATCAACAACTAGTACTGATTCCTCTGAATCCTCTGCAAAAGCTTGGATCGCTAACAAGGAATCTGGCGGCTCTTATACAGCTACAAATGGGCAGTATTACGGTAAATATCAGCTGACTCTCAGTTATTTGAACGGTGACCTTTCCTCTTCAAACCAAGAATCAGTTGCAGATTCATACGTTAAGTCCACTTATGGTTCTTGGTCAGCCGCTAAAGCTCACTGGGAAAGCAATGGTTGGTACTAATACTAAGAAAATAACGCATCAAAATAACCGAAGAGCTGGGACATAACTAGCAGTTCGATTCTAAAATGGCCGCCGATCTATCCCAAATGGGGTAAATCGACGGCCTTAAATGTGTTCCAAAAGATTGAAGCCTTACTGTAACATAACCATTACACTAGGATCATCTACAATTTTAAATGAGAAACCGCGTAGCCTTAGTCATTGTTACAGCCAGGCCGGCGTATTAGTATCATTAAATGGCACCACTGTTTGATTTGGTTGAGCACTCCCATACAAAACTGGTACATCGCCAGCTTTAGCCCAGGAGATGATCGTTTCTTCAGGATAGCCCATTTTTTGTGCACAAGCGGCAACGGTGATCGCTTCTTGTTTATTATAGATCATACTTAAATAATTAATGTGTTCGACCTGCTTTTTTTGGTTAATATTCCGCTGATTTTTCACGGTTTGTGGGACAATAGTCGTCCCAGCTTCTTGATCCAACAGAGGAATGTCGCCATCGTGAGCCCACTGAGAGACCGTTTTGACAGTATATCCCGTCAGCTTTGCTGCTTGTTGGACAGTATTGATCTGTTCATCATTAAAAGCATTACGTAAACGGATGATCCGCTGATTACGTTTTTCATTGCTGGCATCGCCCAAGATCCCCAATTTTCCCACAACTTTTGCTCCTTTTTTAGTTGGATCTTAATCGATCACAACTTTAGTATTCGTTTCTAAGTTTTTATACATCCACTTGGCATCGGGTACTGACAAACGCACACAACCATGTGAATTAGACTTCTTACCTAACTCTTTTGCTTCATCTTTAATGAAGTTTCCATTTTCGTCAGTCGGGACAGAATGGAAGAGATAAACTCCGTGATCTTTAAACGAAACCCAGTACTTAGCACCTTCGCCAGATTCACCGTTATAAAAGAATTCACCTTTTTCTGGTTGAATATACCAGGTACCTTTTGGTGTTGCTTGTTCACCACCCTTACCAGTAGATGCGTACATCGTATAGAGTTTCTTTTTGCCATCCATTAAATAAACACGTGATTTCTTAGTCGAAACGTGTATCCAGAAATCTTTGACCTTATCTAAATCAGGGTAAGCAACTGTTTCCGAAGATCTCTTCCAATTTATTGGCTTACGCATAACTGTTTTTTTCTTCTCACTAGGCTTGACTTTGCCTGTCTTTTTAGTTGTTTGTTCAGTTTTATCCTGTTCATTTTTTTGCGACTGTTCTAGTGCATCTGAAGCCTTAACAACCACAAAAGTCACGACCAAACACAAAATCACTCCAGCGATTATTTTTTTTAATGCTTGTTTTTGCATGAATAATGTTTTCCTTTCTAACTCCTGATCAAATTTATTATAGCGGGAAAAGATCGTTCATGCAAAATTAAAAATCGGACTAACTCGGTGGCATTCATATGTTTTCACACTATCCTTGATAGACGTGATCCTGTCAATTTACTTCTACAAGTTACAAAGCTCAATCATTTTCCCAAAGGGGTTCAATACCAAAATTCAGCTGATAGGAACAGCAAAATTGTACCTAAAATCTGCAGACAAAGACTCAAAAATAG
>DXAP01000163.1 GCA_019116985.1 Candidatus Ligilactobacillus excrementavium
TAGTATCATAAAAGCTTGTAACATTTTGACGTTGAAAGCTATCCCAACTAAAGCAAAACTGGCCATCACCCACCAGGCTTTATTGCTGACGACCGCTTTTTCTAAAAGCAATAAGGCTAATAGTAAAAAGAAGATCAGTGTTGCGTCCATGTTGTTAGTCCTTGAATCAGCGACTACGATCGGAGTTAATGTCATTGCTAAAGCAGCTAACCGCCCAGCTAGTTTGCCGAAATAAGGTTGGATCAAGCGATACATTAAATAAACAGAACCAAGTCCAAATAAGACTGAGGGTAAAACAACACTCCAACCGTGAACGCCGAAGATCTTGGCGCTGATCGCCATAAACCATAATGCAACTGGTGGTTTATCGACGGTGATATAACCGGCTGGGTCAAAACTGGCATACCAAAAATTTTTAAAACTTTGCGTCATACTAGTAATAGCTGCGGTATAAAATGAATTAGCAGAGTCCGCTTTCCAAATGTTCCAACCGTATAAGAATAGGGCAAGTAATAAAATTACTAGCAAGTACGGGTCTAATTTCCACCTCCATTTTTCTTTTACAGGAGATTTTGTTTGTTCTTCTCTTTCAGTCATATGCCATTCCTCTTTTCAGATAATTAGTTAAGGGTGGATCAATTTGCTGCTTTTTTTAAATACCCAGAATTTACTGAGACAGAAATTAGTGGGTGTAGTTATCAAAAGACAGAAAAAAGGAATTAATTCTGGTTGTAAGGCCCACCAATTTGTCGCAAGAAATGTTAAGGCAATACTGATCAGCCAGGTCGCTCCGTAGGTCACATAAAAGCGGAAAACTAGCCAAAAGTTTGCTGCACCAAGTTTAAAAACCCACTGATCACTTAATAACAAAGCTAATAGTGAGGTCAGTCCGTAACCGCTGGCCATCGCAAATGTATTTCCAGTTGAGTGGTATAGGAGTAAATAAATTACATAAGTTAGACAGGTGTTTATACCTCCAAGTGCGCAAAATTTAATTATTTGACCTAAATTCTTTTTCATTGTTTTTTCCTCCTTTGGGTGTATTTAACTGAACAAGAATGATTTTAAAAGTCCAACCTTAAGCTTGCCTTAAAAAAAGCAAATTAAGTCTTATGTCTGAAAATTACAGTGGACTTTTACCCAAAATTAGCCTACTTTAATCATTAGAATGTTAATCGCCAATGAAATAGCTTGGGCTAGATGGAGGAATCTGCATGAATACACTAAAGATATTGATCGTTGAAGATGATGAAGCATTAGCTCACGGGATCCAGCTCTTTTTAGATGAATCAGTTGAAACGACTGTTGCGATGGATGAGTTAGAAGGGCAAATGCTTGGGGAAGAAAAGATCTATGATCTAGTGATTTTAGATTTAATGCTACCAACAGTGAGTGGTTATGATATTTTGAAGAAATGGCGGACGGAGGATAAATTAGACATGCCAGTCTTAGTTTTGACTGCTAAAGATACGCTGCCAGATAAATTGCATGGCTTTGAATTAGGGGCTGATGATTATTTAACTAAACCTTTTCACCGTGAAGAATTATTAATGCGGATCAAGGCGTTATTGAAAAGAAGCGGACGTTTGGGTAATGATAATGTGTTAAAGGTCGGCGCTTTTACTGCAGATTCAGGGAAACGTACTGTTGCGGTTAATGGGGTAGAATTGGATCTAGCTGGTAGAGAATATGACTTGTTGTTATATTTATTGCAGAATCCCGAAACTATTTTAACTAAGGAACAAATTTTTGACCGGATCTGGGGTTTTGAATCAGAAACGGCTTTATCAGTAGTTGAAGTTTATATCAGTAATCTAAGGAAAAAAATCAAGCCGCTGACTGAAAATCAACCGATCAGGACTTTACGTAATGTGGGTTACATGTTGGAGTTAGAAGGTGAGTGATGTTTGTGAAATATAAAAAACCACAACCGCATTCTTTTGAGGATAAGCAGCGATGGGGGCTCTTTTTTAAAATTTTACTGAGTTTTGCTATTTTATTCGTTGTTTTAGGTGGAGTGATTTACTTTTTCTTTCAACGCTCGATTTATCAAAACATTGATGGCGGCTTGGATGCACAAAAAAGGCAAATTTTGACAGATAAAAAGGCGCCCCGGTTTAGGCAAGAAGATCCAAATAAAAAGCCCAAAAGAACACAGGCGCCACCCGCTAATGCAGCTAAATTTCGAACGATGACACTGGTTTACGACAAAAAAGGTAAAGTAATTAATAAAGATGAGTTTGACAATGATTTGACAATTTTTACACAGATCCCATTTGATAAGCAGAAATTGAATCAAAAAGAAACCATGACGCTCTACACGGGGCACACACAAAGTTCCAACCACTATTTTCGTAAGCTTTTGATCAAGGTACCACAAAAAAATCCCAATAAAGATTATGCAGGTAAATACGTACTGTTATTGGAAAATATTGACCCTGAGTTATTAGCCATGAGTAGTTTTAGGAAGTCATTGATGGTGACCTTGCTTGCATTTTGGATCTTAGCGATCGGTATTGCCTATTATTTATCACGACAAAATATGAAACCGATCCTACGTGCTTGGAAAAGGCAGCAAGAATTTAGCAGTAATGCTGCCCATGAATTACGCACACCGTTAACCGTGATCCAAAATCAGATGGAATTTCTGTTGACGAAACCACGTGATCGTGTCATGGATCGAGTCACAGAAGTTTCCACGACTTTAGATGAAGTTAAGCATATGCAGGTTTTGACTGAACAGTTGTTGACCCTGGCGCGCTCTGATTCAAGTATGATACAGATCGACCAACAAACGATCGATGTTAAACCATGGTTAAATAAGGTACTTCAGCCATATACTGAGATTGCTGATAGTCAAGGAAAAGTTATGAATATTAATATAATTGCTTCAGGTCAGGTGATGTTCGACCCAGACTTGATCCATCAGCTGTTAGTGATTTTATTGGATAACGCCCTTAAGTATACACCCGCTGGAGGTAGTCTTACTTTAGATGCTAAAACAATTAAGAAGAACTTAGTTTTAGAGATTTCTGACACTGGTAATGGTATTGATGATCAGGAGAAAGAAAAAATTTTTGACCGCTTTTATCGTACGGATAAGTCACGTAATTCTAAGACTGGCGGCAATGGTTTGGGACTATCAATTGCTAAGTGGATCGTGGATGAACATCATGGGAAGATCACTGTGCAAGATAACTACCCAAAAGGCACGATCTTTCGAGTAGTATTACCAGGGCAATAATGACCTATTTCAAAATAAAAGAGTGTTCCAAAAGATGTTTCAATCTTTGGAACACATTTAGGGGCCGTCGATTTAACCTATTTTAATGGGATAAATCGACGGCCCTTTTTAAATTTTCCAGTTTTTCCCGTTAATCAGCATTTTACAACTTTTTCTAAAATTTAGAACCCAAAAATGCTAGGGAGTTTTTTACGAAATCACAACTAAACGTAGGTCATGAAAAGAAGCGTTCAGTTCGAGTCCAACTGAACGCAAGCCACGGAAAGGAGCGTCC
>DXAP01000164.1 GCA_019116985.1 Candidatus Ligilactobacillus excrementavium
ACAAATAATCTTGATGTTGGATTTCTGTTTGAATTGCTTTTTCATACATTAATTGATGGGCTTGATCTTTTCCTATTTTTGCCGCCAATTTCATCATAATGTTTTCAGTATTATCCAATCCTTTATTAAGATTAGCGTTATATAACATTTTTTCTTTGTTAACAGTTAGTGTTCGAGTTAATTCTTCCGCACGAATTACCACTTCAGTACACAATTCCGTTGCTTCTTCTAAAAGACCATCGAAGAGCATATAAGAACTGCTGTCACCTTCAAATAAGCGAACACTTGAAAAATAGCCCAAAGGAACAATGGAATACAATTTTTGTGAGTTTGCAATGATTCCTTTAGATAGCTTAGGATTTATCTTTTGTGGCATGGTTGAGCTTCCAATTGTTCCGGGAGTAAACCTTTCACTTACTTCACCAAATTCTTCAATGCCAGTATAGTATACTTCCTCAGCTATCTTATGAAATGTGTTACAAAGCATTGCCAGATTTGAAATATACTCAATTTTATGAATGCTCATATTGCGCGAAGAAACATCCATTTCACCCATATTTAAAAGCTCTGCTACACGAGTCTGTACCTTACGTCCAGCACTTCCTAAAGAATTGAAACTACCAACTGCGCCACCCATCATTACTAAAAAGATCCGTTTTTCACTTTCTTCAATACGTTCAAGACTAGAAAGAAGCTCGCTGATCCAAACAGACACTTTAAAACCATAAGTAATAGGGATTGCGTGTTTCCCGTGAGTTCTTCCTGGTAATACGGTTTCTGCATGTTCTTCTGCTATATCTGCAAGATTATCTAAGCAATCATATACAAAAGATTTTATTTTATTCAAAGCTTGCTTCAATAAAGACAGTTGAGCTGTTTGTTGAATATTTTGAGTGGTCACACCATAGTGGACGTATTTCCCTGCTTCATCACCACAAACATCTACTAAAACTTTAATAAATGGAACAAAACCATGACCAACATTTTTCTTGATTTTATTCATTTTATTAAAATCAATATTTTCGACTTTACACTTGTTTTCTATTTCCAAGGCTGCTTCACTTGGTATTATCCCTATTTCTCCCTGAGCTTTAGCCAAAGCAGCTTCTACTTTTAACCAAGAAGAAATTTTGGATCTTTCAGTAAATAACTCCTTTATCTGCCGGTCATCTAAATTGCTTTTAGAATCATATAATGCAGTCATACATGTCCCCTTGCTTCCAAATATAATAAGTGTCTTTATTTATTATATTCTAATTTACCAACTTCAAAAGAATGTACAACATCCCCACTAGCGACTTCTGGTACCTCTTTAACTAGATCCATATTAGTAAAGACAATGACGATCGTTGGATCATAGCCAGCTTTTTGAATCTCTTCAATATTCATTTCAGAAATTTGTGTATTTTGATCAACTTCCTGTCCTTCTTTTACCTTACTAGTAAATGGAGCACCTTCTAGTTCAACCGTGTCTAGTCCAATGTGAACTAACACTTCTAAACCTTTTTCAGTTGTGATACCAATTGCATGTTTTGTTGGAAATACTGTCGAGACAGTTCCCTTTACAGGAGAAAATACAGCGGTTTCATTTGGATCAACTGCAAATCCATCCCCCATCATCTTTTCAGAAAATACTTCATCGCCAACCTCAGTTATTGGCATTAACCGACCGGTTGCTGGTGCGTAAACCACTTGTTCTCTTTTCTTTTTTCCAAACCCAAACATTATAAAGACCTCCTAAATTTTAGACTTAATTATCATTATCAATGCAAACGTAATAATAAAATCGCACAGAAGATATACATTAACCCACAAACTACAAATAATACCATCTCAGCACTTGAAAAGTATTTTTCTCCTTCATGTTTAATTTGCGGTGAAACATATAGGGAAACTGCTGCTAGAACAACAGTAACTAAATTTCCAACTATAGCCTGAGAAACTAACAGAAAGATACTAAACGCCTGGAAATTCTTTTTTCTAGTAACTAATTCTTCCTTCTTTTTCCATAACACATAACCCAATCCAAAATGAATGGCTGATATTATAAACATAACCGCATTTTGAGGATTTGAATTTAAAAAATTTTGGAATGTAACACCGCTTTTTCCAGCTAAAAGAATAATATAAGAAAAACTAGCTAAAGAACTAAAAAGTAACAAAAATATCATAGAATTAATAGCTCTTCGAGGCGTTAAGCCGATTTGATTTAATACGGTACTAAAATACACACTTATCTTATTCTTTTTTTTCACTTTTTCCATCTTTATCCCTCAATTCTCGGTTTCTTCGATAATCAGCATATCCCATAGTTAAGAGATCATTTAGGACATATAATCCCGTAAAAAATGTTTCATTCCGATCCGGCGTTGGAACTTGCTTATCAATTACATTGTAATATAAGCTATATTTCGCCGCTTCAGCTAATTTATTTTGACTGACACTCGTAAAGGAAAGTGTTACGATCCCTCTTATTTGTGCTTGCTTAACTTGCTCGACCAATCTTTCATTTTCTCCGTTGAAAGAAATTATTATTAAAACATCATTAGCATGCATTTTCTCTAAAACTACTCCAAGCTCATCCACTGCGCCTGGCAACACATAAGCATTTTTACCAACGATAAAGAAGTCTCTTTGTAATTGATTAGATACTATCTCCTGTACCCAGCCTGTTGAACATATATAAATATTTTTTGCTTTTTCAAAACTAGCATATATTTTTTCGATATCTTCATTTTTAAACTGGCGAGCAGCAGCACCAATGGAATTGATCGTATCTTCTAAATAGTCTTCATCTCTTGCACTTTTCTTATTCATTTGGTCATCTTCTAATATATACTTTAAACGATTAAAGCCACCTAACCCAATTTTTTGAGTAAATCTGAACACTGAAGAACGTGACACAAGACAAGCATTAGCTAACTCCGTAATACTCATATCGATCGTTTTATCTGGATACATCAATATAAAACTGGCTATGTCTTTTTCTGTCTGATTTAATTCATCGTAATGTTGATTTATATATTTTTCTATTCTCATTAAATAACCTCGATAAACATTTTTATCAATCTTTATCTAATATTATACAATACAGAATTTCTACAAAGTGCCAATTTACCTAAAAATCTCAATTAATTTGGTGGTTTTTGTAATTAACTATAATAAAAACAAATCCGTAATCATTAGTGACAACGGACTTGTACAAAAATTTTCAATATCTACAACATTGACTTAATAGACTCAAAATAATTATCATGCTGCTCGATCTTGATCTGAACACTATTTCCATCCATTATTACTTGAGAAATACCTAAGTCTAATGAAATAAAAATTTCTTCACTATCAACTTGAGAAGGATCAGCAACTGTCACATTTAACCCATCAGCTGTATTTTCAATATTTTTGACATTAGTACTTGTACCTAATGAATCAAGAATAAATTGGGCAGATTGATGATATGGATCATCTGAATCATTTACTTCTGCTTCACTTGTAATACTTACTTCACTGTTTTCTAATAAGTCTTGAATTTTTTCCAAAACTTGAGCAACATCTAAACCAACGATCACCTGAATAGCATTGCCATGACGAACGACACTTGTCGCTTTACTTGCCCTAAATTCAGAATCTGAAGCAACCTTTTTATCGTCCTTAACTGTCACACGCAAACGCGTAGCACAACTGGTGATATCTTCAATATTACTTGCTCCTCCAAGCTCTTCGATATAATCTGAAGCTCTTTGAATATATGGATCATTAGGATCGAGACCATTTTCTTCCGCAGCCTTTTTAGCCTTGTAATCTTTTTTCTTCAATAATTCAACGTTTTGATCGTCTTCTTCACGGCCCGGTGTCATTAAATTATATTTCTCAATTAAGAACTTAAATACAAAGAAATAAATCAAGGAGAAAATTAATCCGATCACAATTTGTGTAACCCATGTTTGCCAATGATTATGCCATAATGGTATCCACACCTGTCCTGCATCACCAATAAGGCCCCCATCTAATTGACCAACAACTCCAAAGCTAAACATTACAGCCTGCATCGTTGCGGCTAAGAATGAATGGACAAACCACAAAGCCGGTGCAGCAAATAAGAATGTAAATTCTACGGGTTCAGTAATTCCGGCAAAAAGAGAAGTTAAACCGGCAGGGATCAAAAGAGAGGCCGTTTCTTTTTTCTTCGCTTTTTTTGCAGTTGCATAGAAAGCACACGCAATCGCAGGGACCCCGAAAACCTTCTCATTTCCAAACAATTCAAATCCCATTGCAGGTGCTATTGTTTTTAATGATTCTTTTGTAGCAGCAAAAGTTGTTAAATTCTTTAACCACCATGCTTGCAAACCACCGGAAACAACTGCTGGCCCATACTGGAATGGTATATATACAAAGTGATGTAGCCCTGTTGGGATCAATACACGTTGTAAGAAACCATATAACCAAACACCAAAGACTCCTGAATTCTTTAAGAATCCTTGCATACTTGCAATACCCATTTGAATTTTTGGCCAAACTAAACATGTAATAAAAGCAAGGAAAAACATTGCAACAAAGCCTAAAATAACGACATAAGCTGAACCTTGAAACGTTCCTAACCATTCTGGAAGTTTTTTGTCAAAGTAGCGATTGTGTAACCACACTACGATCCCTGCTACAATTAAAGCCCCAATAATGCTGGTATCTAAGGTTTTTATTCCGGCAATTTCTGTCAGTCCACCATTTGTAGAGTTTTCTACAAGGGGTTTATTATAATTCGTGACACCGAAAAATGATCCAAACTGACTCAAAAATCCGCCAACAAAATAATTAAAGGTCATATAAGTAACAAAAGATTCTAAGGCAGCACGTCCTTGTGACTTCTTAGCTAGCCCAATAGGAAGTCCAATTACAAATAAAAGCGGTACTTCCCGAAGAACTGTCCAACCACCTTCAGAAATAATATACCAAATACCATACCAAAGGGTCCCCTCCTGAGCTAAATGGGGGAAGATCATTGCATTCGTAAACAATGACCCTAATGCAACTACCAGTCCCGCAAAAGAAAACAATAGTACTGGTACAAACATAGCGGCACCAAATTTTTGCAGTTTCTGCATCATAATTATTCATCTCACATTCATTATAATAAATACAAACAAAAAAGGAGAAAGTCATTGAAACAGTTATTATGGCCTTCCCCTTTCTACTCAATAATTTAATTGTTTATTTAAGCTCTGGCCAATATTCTTTGTTGGCAACCACCATATCATCTAAAATATCTTTGGCTACCTTGGCATCAGGAACAATCTTACACAAACTAAATGCTTGCCATAACTTCGTGTATGAATGTTGTTGCCATGCATCAACAGCTAATTTTTCAACACTATTTTGTTCCGTGATCATACCAGCTTGAAATTGAGCAGCTTTACCCATTGAAAGTCTTTCTGGTCCGTTTGAACCAAACAAACAAGGAACTTCTACAGTCGCAGTTGGGTCGATGTTTGAAATTGCGCCTTCGTTAGGGATAATTGCAAGCATTCTTTGATGAGTATTATATGCAATAGCTTCACAAAGATCAACGATATATGTCGAATGATCGTCAGGTACAAAGTTAGTATCTTTGGCTGTTCCTTCTTTAACGATCCTTGCACATTCTCCAAATACATTCTTTTCACGATGCTCACGAACTTCATCAGTTCTTGTATGATTTGGATCTGCATGTTCAACAACTTGTGTTGGATACAGATAATACTTCAGATAAGTGTTAGGCAACGTGCTTGGATCAAGAGCGTAAGTATCTGCAGCCATCTTGAAAGTCGATTCCCAACTGGATTCAGTGCCTTTATCATAATCTCCACCGATCCAATAACCATTCTTAGAAACATAATCCTTCAATTGTGGCATCAAGTCATTTCCTTCTTTGTCGCGAACATCAGTCCACCAACCGAAGTGATTCAAACCATAATATCTAAAGTCAAGTTCATTTCTATCTTTCAAGCCAACGATTTCTGCCATCCGATCCATAATTCCAATTGGCATATCACAAATATTAATAATCTTGGAATTTGGGCATTCACGACGAGTTGCTTCAGCAACAATTGCGGCTGGATTTGAATAGTTTAACATCCATGCATCTGGTGAATATTTTTCCATGTATTTAACCAACCCAATAACTCCAGGAATTGAACGTAATCCGTAAGCGATACCCCCGGGGCCTGTTGTTTCTTGCCCAACTACACCATGTTTAAGTGGGATTTTTTCATCTACATCACGCATTGCATATTTACCAACACGAATCTGAGCCATAACGAAATCTACGTCGGTAAATGCTTTTTCTGGATCTGTAGTAGAAAGGAATTCAATCTCCGGTGCTCGCTCTTTTAACAAGATCTCAGTTGCTTCAGCAATCTTTTCTTGTCTTTCACCATCGATATCATAAAATTTTAATTTACGAATTGGAAATTTATCTAAACCGTTCAACAAAGTCAAAACGATACCAGGTGTATAAGTACTACCCCCACCTGCAATTAAAACTGAAAACTTTTTTCCGTCGCCACGTTTAGCCATTATAATTCCTCCCATAATTAATCTAACTAATTTCTTAGTGACTGTTTCTTTGGTACATCTATATCTTCTGCTTTTGTAATCGTTTTATCAATACAAAGCGAGACTTTTGGGAACGGTTTCACTATAATAGAAACGTTTCATTTTGTGAAATAAATTTCATAAAATGCAGTAAAAAGGACATTTTTTTATGATATTTACCTAATTTAAACTTAATTTCACTAAATAACGAACAAAAAACAGAAAAACATTTCATCAAAACTGTTTTAACTAATTGTTTATACAAAATGAAACTAGTTTCTTTATTCTTTGTTAGTTGACACCATCAAAGAATGCGATTACATTAAATCATGTTGAAAACATTGTTTATTTAATAACAAGGAGGAATAAAAATGGTTAGTTTAACTGATAATTATATTGATGATCCTGAACTTTTTTCAAAAGCAGGACTTGCCACGCCAAAATATGCTCAATCAGATATTGTAAAAAGTGCATCAAATGATCCTATCTGGGTTCATTTTGGAGGTGGAAACCTGTTTCGTTGTTTCCATGCAAAAATTGCTCAGGATCTATTAAATATCAATGATCTTAAAAGTGGGATAATCGTCGCTGAAACCTTTGATAAAGAAGTGATCGACCAAATCTATGATCCATACAAAAACAGAATGTTGAGTGTAATATTAAAGGACGATGCAAAGCCCGAAAAAGAACTCATTGCTAGTGTAGCGGATGCTATATTCGTTGATAAAAACTCCACTAAAGAATGGGATAAACTAACTAAAATTTTTTCAAATCCATCATTGCAATTTGTAACTTTTTCAATAACTGAAAAAGGATATTCATTGTCAGATGTTAATGGCAACTTAACTAGTTCAGCAAAAGAAGACATCATCCATGGTCCAAATAAGCCCACAACTACTATGGCAATAGTGGCCTCTTTATTATATGCACGTTATCAGGCCGGAAGATATCCAATCGCAATGGTAAGTACCGATAATTTTTCTCAAAATGGTTTAAAATTAAAAACCGAGGTTTTAAAAATTGCAGAAGGATGGGCAAACAAAGACTTAGTAAACAAAGATTTTATTAAATATTTGAATAACACTGAAAAAGTGTCCTTTCCTTTAAGCATGATCGATCGAATCACCCCCAGTCCAGCAAAAAATGTAGCCAATTCTCTGTCAGAAGACGGATTTGAAGATACGAAAATTTTAACTACACAAAAACAAACTGTCATTGCTCCATTTGCGAATACTGAAGAAGTTAAATACTTAGTAATTGAAGATAACTTCCCGAATGGTCGTCCAGATTTAGATAAAGCAGGTGTAATTTTAACTGACCGCCAAACTGTAAACGATGCAGACCAAATGAAAGTCACTGCTTGTTTAAATCCGCTCCATACTGCATTAGCAATATTTGGTTGTCTACTCAATTTCACATCCATTTCAGATGAAATGAAAGATAATGATCTACTGGGATTGATTAAAAACTTAGGTTATGGGGAAGATTTACCGGTTGTAAAAGATCCAAAAATAATTGATCCAGAAGATTTCATTGCAGAATTAATAAATAAACGTTTACCAAATAAAAATATTCCCGATACACCTCAAAGAATTGCTGTTGATACATCTCAAGTAATTCCTATTAGATATGGAGTCACAATTCAGCATTATATAGATGATCCAAAACGTGAACCAGAACAATTAGAATTTATTCCACTTATCTTGGCTGGATGGTGTCGCTATCTAATTGGCATTGATGATAACGGTCAAACCTTTAAGCAAAGCCCTGACCCATTGTTATCTACGATGACACAATACGTTTCTGATGTTAAGCTTAACGATATGTCCATAAATATACATGAAGTCTTAAAACCAATTTTATCTAATGAAAGTATATTTGGTAATGATTTATACAAAATTGGACTCGGAGCAAAGGTCGAAAACTACTTTAAACTATTGATCGCCGGTAAAGGCGCGGTTCGTAAGACTTTGCATGAAACAGTTAAAAACAAAAGCTACGATTTTATTTAAAAAGTTAGATATTCATAGCGTATTATAGTTAAATCAAACAAAAAAGTTACAAGTATCTGTTACTTAAAGCACAGTTACTCGTAACTTTTTATTTTTCATAACGACATAATATAAATATCAACCCATAAGATACCATAATTATCCCTGTTTTTTTCTAAGTCAGCCAAAATGACAGTGACAACTTTTTAAAACAACAAACTAGTTCGCTAACCTAGCCCATCTTCGCAAAATAATCACAAACCTCACCGAAACCATTAAAGACATGGTCGGCTTGGCTTTGGTCACTATCGTACCCCGGATACTTCAAAGCCCAAGTCTCCAAACCGGCACTCTTAGCCGCTTTAATGCCGATCGTACTGTCCTCAAGTGCGATACAATCCTCAGGCTGTAAACCGATCTTTTCCACACTTTTCAGATAAATATCTGGTGCTGGTTTATTATTTTTAACGGACTCACCACTTAAAATTGAATCAAAGTAAGGGCGGAAATCGCATTGATCCATCATTTGCTCAATAGAATCCACCGGACCAGCTGATGCCACTGTGGCAATCTTTTGGTTGGCCTTTAAATCTGACAAAAATTGTCCAACATATGGATGGACATATTCACCATAGTTGATCCGATGAGTCGCAAAGTACCTTTTATACTTGGGTAAGAGGTCATCCCATAAATTTTCATCGGGGATCATCATCTTCCAACCATCGATAAAAGAAGCACCCACATATTCCTGAGGGTCGCTTACCCCGGGAGTCAGTCCCATTTTTTTCAAAAAATTAGCCCGTTGAATATGATAATATTGTTCACTATCAACGATCACACCATCCATGTCGAAAATAAACGCTTTTTTCATTAATTCACACCTCAAAACAAAGTATTTGTGGATATATTTATTACATTACTGTAAACGCATACCAAAGTTAGCATATCACACAGTTATCATTTTGCATACTTGTTAGATTATCTTAGTTGAAAGCCAAAATGGAGCTGGGGCATAATTAGCTGTGCGATCCCTAAAAGGGGCCGTCGATCTATCTCACATTAAATGGGATAAATCGGCGGCCCTTAAATGAGTTTCGCCTGGCAGAAGGCTGTGCCTAACTAACTAGCCGGCTCTAATGCAAAAAACGCATCATATCCGACTAGTCAATTAGTGCTCACCTTCTAAACGCCACGCTCCGCTCTCTGTT
>DXAP01000165.1 GCA_019116985.1 Candidatus Ligilactobacillus excrementavium
AAGTGAAGATAAATATACTGGGGCAACTTCGATCCCGATTTACATGGCATCGACTTTCCACCAAGAAAAGGTGGGAGAAACAGAGTATGAATATTCTCGTTCGGGCAATCCAACACGTGATGCTGTTGAAAAATTGATCGCAGATTTAGAAAATGGAAATGACGGCTTTGCTTTTTCTTCAGGATCAGCCGCGATCAATACAGTTTTTTCTATGTTTTCAGTAGGTGACCATTTTGTGATTGGAAATGACGTTTACGGTGGTACGTTCAGGTTGATCAATACCGTGCTTAAACGCTTTGGTATGACATTTACTGTAGTTGATACACGTGACCTGGCTGCTGTTGAAAATGCAATTCAAGATAACACAAAAGCAATTTATTTAGAAACACCAACTAACCCATTACTCCATGTAACTGATATTGCTAAAGTTGCACAGATCGCTAAAGAACATGGCGCTTTGAGTATCATTGATAATACCTTTGCCTCACCTTATGTTCAACGTCCCTTAGAACAAGGCGTTGATATTGTGATCCATAGTGCTTCGAAATATTTGGGTGGCCACAGTGATGTGATCGCAGGGCTAGTCGTAACAAATGACCAAAAATTGGCAGAGCAAATTGGTTATTTACAAAACTCGATCGGTAGTATATTAGCTCCGCAAGAAAGTTGGATATTACAACGTGGTATTAAGACTCTAGCTTTACGGATGCGTGCACATTTATCTAATACAAAAAGAGTTTTCGATTATCTATCCAAGCAGCCCTTGGTCAGTAAAATTTATTACCCAGGAGATCCTAACAATCCGGATCATGAAGTGGCGAAAAAACAAATGGATGGTTTTGGTGCAATGATCTCATTTGAATTAAAAGATGGTTTAGACCCCAAAGAATTTGTGGAAGGCTTACACTTAGTGACATTAGCAGAAAGTTTAGGTGCACTTGAATCATTGATCGAGATCCCTGCTTTAATGACACATGGCGCTATTCCGCGTGAAACACGTTTAGAAAATGGGATCAAAGATGAATTGATCCGTTTATCTGTAGGTGCAGAAGACCCTAAAGATCTACTGTTAGATTTAGAGCAAGGTTTTGCCAATTTGAAAGGAAGCCAAGATCATGTTGGAAACGGCGCGCTCGATTCTTAAACGAGACCCCGCGGCACACAGCTTATTAGAAGTTGTATTGACTTATCCAGGTATACGCGCACTTTTTTGGTATAGGATCGCACATTATCTAAGCCTGCATCATTTGTACACCTTGGCTGGTTTACTTAGCCAACATGCTGCTAAAACCACGGGGATCTCGATCGCGCCTGCAGCAAAGCTCGGTCGTAGAATTTTTATTGATCATGGTGTAGGAGTTGTGATCGGGGAAACTGCAGTTATTGAAGATGATGTCACTCTTTTACACGGAGTCACGTTGGGCTCAAGGTATGCGACGGATGAAAAGAAAAGACACCCGCATATCAAAAGAGGGGCATTTATTGGTGCCAATGCACAGATTTTAGGTTCACTTGAAGTTGGTGAATTCAGCAAAGTAGGTGCTGGGGCAGTGGTTTTGAAAAATGTTGCTCCTAAAAAAACTGTAGTTGGTACTCCTGCTAAAGCTGTACATCAGAGTCCAAGTAATGTGTTTTCGATCACATCTAATAAACAAGTAAAAAAGTTGGAGAATAGTTAGGAATAAGGAGCTGGGCATAACTAACTGTATGCTTCTAAAAGGGCCGCCGATTTATCCCATTAAATCGGCGGCCCTTAAACGTGTTTCACAAGGCTGCAGCCATCTTGTAACAATAATTGACAATTGCGTTGTTCTTGTTCTTTGATACAGCCTAAAATAACGCGACCATTATTACTGATCGGCTGCAAAGCCTCTTTTGTCTTACTTTCTTATTCGATATCCCAAGGGTAATCAGAGCTTAGTGACGCGTTAAATTCTTTTTGTGATTTTAAATTACTCATACGTTCTGCTTGGCGTTTTTTATAGCCGGCATTGATCATTTTTTCTTCTACTGTTTCTGGGATGATTTTATCTAGAGAAACACTTTTATCAGTGATCACAAAAGTTAGAAATGATGTCAGACCAATATAACGTTCACCAGTTTGTAAATGTTCGCCGATAATTTTAGCAAATACTTCGATCGATCGATTGCCGCAACCACTAACATAAGTTTCGATACAAAAAGAGTCTTGTAATCCAAATGGAGCAATGAAGTTAGTTTGATCCATTGAAGCAGTAACATTAACAGACTTGGCGATCCTTGCAGCCGAGATCGAGGCAGTGCCGTCTAACATTTCTAGTAAACGTCCACCATATACAGTTTCATGTTCGTTCAAATCTCCGGCTAGTACACGATGACTAGTAATAGCGAGTGTTTGGCGACATGTCATTGGTTCAGACATAAAAAAACCTCCTATGTAATTCATCTTTTGTAAATAATTTTTCTTTGGAGCATACATTATTCAGTATACCTGAATAATACAGTGTGGTAAACGCTCCCTAAGAACAAAGAAAGTGGGACTAACTGTTAGAAAATTAAACATTTTTTCGTTTATAAATCAGGTCAGCTATCATTTGTGCAGTTACATACCCTAAAGCAATTGCACCAGCAACCATAGCCACATGAATGGTTTTAGAGATAGCAGTCGTTGTTTCACTGTTAATAAAAGCAGATAAGGCCTGGTAGCTACTAGCTCCTGGAACAAGTGGCACTAGTCCACTACTAAACATGGTAGTGGGCATTTTCTTTTTGATCGAGCAAAAAAGTCCCAGTATGCCAACCAATAAGGCGGCCATGAAGTTGCCCAAGATCGAACCGTAACCTAGTTTAAAGATGAACCAATACAAAAGCCAACCGGCCATACCGATCAAGCTAGAAGAATTGAGTGCTTTTTGAGGGAGATTAATAAATAGACCAAAAGTAAATGTCCCTAAATAACTAAAAGTTGCTTGAATTAAAAAATGATATAGCGTCATAAAATCCCCCTTTACCCTACATATAACGTAGGACTAACCCTACCCCAAACGCGATCGCACTTAAGATGATCAATGATTCCATTAGCCGTTCGATCCCTGAAAGTAAATTCCCTTCAAAAATATCACGCATGGAGTTGATGATAGGAACGCCGGGTAACGGTGGCATTATAGCGCCAATGATAATATTTTGCACATTGATTCCGAGATGAAGTCGAACACCAATGACAGCACACAAGCCGACCGTTAATGCACCTAAAAATTCACTCATAAAGCGGATCTTGACACGTGAACCAACATAGTAGGTCACTAAATAACCCAAGGCTCCGGCGAAAAAGGCCAGTGGAAAGTCTTCCCAGTTGTATGTTTGAGTGAAAGTAAACATAAAAAAGGCGCCTTCAAAACCAGCTCCGATTGTTTGTAACCATAGAGGATACTGTGGTTTTTTATGTTGCAAATGTAATAGTTTTTCTTCGAGTTCATCCAAGGTTAATTTATCTTGGGCATATTGACGGGAGAGGTCGTTAACAGAATTAATATTATTCATATTGATCCCCCGTTTTTCCACTTGCATAAAGCGAGTATATGGAGTGTCTTTAAGGTTGACTAGTAAACCAGTTAAACTTGTGAAAGCTTCCGTTTTATTGTTTGACGCATGGTCAACGATCCGCTTGGTCGTATCTTCAACACGCCACATTTCTGAACCTGCTTCAACAAGAATCTTGCCAGCCAGCACGCCAACGTTGATTGCCTTGTTTTCCACTATCATGCCCCCCTAATAATGTATGATCATATCGATATAATAATACAATTATACGCCAAGTTTAAACACTAGACAGTTACTTATTACTATTCTTAATATTGTCATTAAAGAAAACTGAAAACATAATGACAAATGTTCGCCTTTTATTTACATTACCCAGCGAAATCGTTATACTAGGTTCTAGTAAATTTATTTTAAAATGGCTTAGGAATATCTTTTCACAAAGATAACTTAAACCTCGTCATACTACATAAGGAAAGAGGGATTTTTTTGTACTTAGCGACAAATATTGTCGGTTTAGCAATTTTTCTATTGCTCGGTTGGCTTCTATCTAAAAACAGATCCAAAATCAACTGGAAAGCCATTATTATAATGGTTATCTTTAACTTATTCCTAGCTTGGTTCTTAACAAGCTTTTCGATCGGGCGGACGATCGTTGATGTTGCGGCTGCCGGTTTTAATGAACTGGTTAATGTAGCATATACTGGTATTGCTTTTGCTTTACCAAGTATGGTCAATGTTAAACAAATGGATTGGTTTGTACAGGTTCTTTTGCCAATTTTAATGATCGTTCCATTGTTTGATATCTTGACTTACATTGGAGTTTTGCCTTGGGTCATTAAATGGTTAGGCCGTGGTTTATCTAAGTTAACCGGCCAACCACGGTTTGAATCATTCTTTGCGGTTGAAATGATGTTTTTAGGTAATACTGAAGCTTTAGCTGTTTCTTCGTTACAGTTGAAACAAATGAAGGCTCAACGTAACTTAACGATCGCCATGATGTCAATGAGTTGTGTTACTGCATCGATCGTTGGTTCGTATACACAGATGATGCCAGCTGAATTTATTCTGACAGCCATTCCGATCAACGTGATCAATGCTTTGATCGTAACCTCAATGCTTAATCCAGTTTATGTTCCTGATGAAGAGGATACGATCGCTACGATGGGCGGCTCTGCTGCAGCTGAAGCAGGGGACGCTGATGAGAATGGTAAAAAAGAACCATTTTTCTCATTCTTGGGTGACTCTATCCTCGGTGCCGGTAGATTGGTTTTAATTATTGCTGCCAACGTTATAGCCTTCGTTGCCTTAGCCGCTTTGATCGATAAGGTCTTGGGTTGGATCACACCATGGTTGTCACTTGAACACATATTGGGTGTGGTTATGTTCCCATTTGCATGGCTGATGGGCCTACCTGTTGATGATGCATTCCAGTTTGCACAGTATATGGGTGAAAAATTAGTTACTAACGAATTCGTTGTAATGGGTAAAGTTACTAAGACGATCGCAACTGCAGCATTTTCTGAACACTACCGTGCTGTTTTGACAGTTTTTGTTACATCTTTTGCCAACTTTTCAACGGTTGGTATGATCATCGGTGCTTTCAAGGGCTTAGTTGATAAAGAAAAGAATGACGTGATTGCTGCTAATGTTGGTTATATGTTGATCTCTGGGATCTTAGTGTCGTTGTTATCTGCAGCGATGGTCGGAGTATTTGTCTGGTAATCTAATATGAAAAAGCAACATAGTTTTAATAGTAATGTTAATTTAAAGACAGAATTTATTGCGGGAATGACCAGTTTTTTCGCGATTTCTTACATTATCATCGTTAATCCAATTATTCTCAAAGATGCTGGAATTCCGGCATCTTTGAGTGTTTTTGCGACAATTTTTTCTTCGGCACTTGGTTGTTTGTTAATGTATTTTATTGCAAATGCGCCTGTGATCATTACTCCGGGAATGGGAGTTAATGCTTTTTTCACCTATACTTTAGTTCAGTCGATGAAATTTACCTGGCAGCAAGCTTTAGCCGTTAGTGCTGTTAGTGGGTTGTTGTATTTGATCGTGGCATTTACCCCCTTGAGTCGATTGTTCGCAGATGCGATCCCCGCTAGTCTTAAACATGGGATCACAGCTGGGATCGGTATGTTTTTAGTGGTTCTTGGTCTAGAAAAAGCCCAGTTGATCCGTTCTGGTGGACAGCGTTCTTTACTTGCTTTAGGTGATCTAAGTAGCCCGTTAGTACTTTTGGCGCTATTTTGTTTGATCTTAACGTTGGTTTTGTATTTACGTAAAGTTCCTGGTGGTTTTGTGATCGGGATCGTTGTAACTAGTATCTTAGCTTTTATTTTACATTTAGATACCAAAGCTGCTAGTAGTACTAGTTTATCAATGCTTGGTTCATACGGGAAGCTACTATTCCAAACAGATTTTGATGGGATATTTACCGTTAAATTTCTGGTAGCTTTTTTTTCAATGACCATGATCTTAGTTTTTGAATCAATGGGACTACTACAAGGCCTGTTAGGTGATTCGCCTAATTTCCAGCGAGCTTATCGTGCCAATGCTTTGTCAGCATTTTGCTCGAGCTTTATGGGAACTAGTCCAACAGTAGCAGCAGCTGAGAGTGCTTCAGGGATCGAAAGTGGTGGAAGAACAGGTCTGACCTCACTAACTGCTGGAATAATGTTTTTGCTATCATTATTTTTTATTCCGTTATTGAGTTATGTTCCGGATGCAGCAATCGCACCAGTGATTTTAATTACCGGGGCTCTAATGATGGAACAGATCGGACAGGTAGATCTAACTGATTTTTCTGAATGGTTTCCTGCTTTTTTGATCATTGTTCTAATTCCGCTAACGGGTTCGATCTCGACAGGTTTGGCTTTTGGCTTTGTCGCTTATCCAGTTGCCAAGTTAGCTGCAGGTCAGAAAAAAGATCTTTCAAAAACACTGGTAGTTTTAGCTGGTTTGTTTTTATTACAATTGATCGGTTCAGCTTTGATTTGAAATAGTTAATTATTCTTGATAAAAAACTGCTTAAGGGCAAAACCTTAGGCAGTTTTTGTATAATAGCAGATTTGTTGGTTTGCTCGAGCAAATATATAAGTATAATTAAACGTATAATTTGTAATCATCTTCCTTTTTTATTTTAAAAAATAATAAGCTAAGTGTTATAATTAAATTATAGCTATATATTTTTATTATAAAACCAGGGAGGAATTATAATGCGTGAATACTGGGAACTATTGAAAAATTGTACCGATCTGGGTGATGAAATTAATAGTGAGTATTTTTCTGATGCACGTGATTTAGCTCAAACTCTCAACATTTCGGTCAATACTTTTGCTAAAAGATTTGGTGATTTACCACGATTTAAAAACAGTGATGTTGGTCACCCAGAAAACTGGGGCGATGCGGTTGTTTGCAAGAGTCACGGGATAATTTTTTTCCGCTTGAATGAAACGCTAAAGGAAGCTCTAAATAAATATTTGAATGCAGTAGTGTTCTAATTAGGTTGTATGTTAGTTACAAATTTTTGTTCTTTGTAATATTTTGCTTGACTTTAGTTTATCCTTTGATTATATTTAACTTAACTACTAACAGGGGGTATTCATTGTGACAAATCAATTCGTTAATACTGATATGTGCTGTTGCTGTACATCGCGTCTGCTGCGATGTTCGGCCTGTTAAGTATTGACTTTTGCGATTGTTGCAATAATTTAGTTTATACTAGACAAGTATAATGAACAAAGCCCAGACGCGAGGATTCTTAACTGAATGCCCGCGTCTTTTTGGTGCGCCCGGCATGGGCAGTAACTAGGCGGTGTAAGTCCGCTGTGAGCCGTAGTGGTCGGTATCACAAGTCGAAGGCAAGGGTGTCTATCGTGAGGTAGAATCTGAAGGAAGCCTTAGACAAAACATC
>DXAP01000166.1 GCA_019116985.1 Candidatus Ligilactobacillus excrementavium
CAGCTAGTTTTGTCCCGGCCCCTTTTTTAGATAGACATGATCTACAGTTTGTAATATTACGTTCTTTTTTTTGCTTAAAAATGGTGCTAGGTTAGCTTGTAGCGTAAAATATAATAGACGGACGATTCAAAGAAAATAAACAAGATATTGAGTAGTAATTTAGAGGAGAAATTAGGATGAAGCAGATCGTAACGGGAATCGTAGCGCACGTTGATGCTGGTAAAACTACGCTTTCTGAAGCTTTATTATATCAAACAGGAAGTCTACGTCAGTTGGGACGTGTTGACGATCAAAATACTTTTTTAGACCCAGAAAAATTGGAAAAACAACGGGGGATCACAATTTTTTCTCACCAAGCACGTTTGCTTTCAAATGACTTGGAACTAACTTTACTGGATACCCCTGGTCATGTTGACTTTGCTTCCCAAACAGAGCAAGTTTTAAGTGTTTTGGACTATGCAGTTTTGGTGATCTCAGCTAGTTCAGGTATTCAGGGCTATACTTTGACTCTATGGCATCTGTTAGTACGCTATCATGTACCAGTTTTTATTTTTGTGAATAAAATGGATGCAACAAAAAAGCAACAAGAACAAATTATTGAGCAGTTACAAAAAGAATTATCAGCGGGTTGTCTAGATTTTACGAAAGCTTTTGCACATAAAGGTGAGTCTGATCAATTGAACGATGAATTTTGCGAAAGCGTGGCCTTATGTGACGCTGCTGTTTTAGATGATTATTTAGAAAATGGTGAATTGAGTGCTGAAACTATTCAACAAATGATCATCCAACGCCAAGTTTTTCCTTGTTATTTTGGATCAGCTTTGAAAATGACGGGGACGGCTGACCTCTTGTTAGGAATGGAGTATTGGACAAGACAAGCGCCAGTTGTGAGCCAGCCATTTGGTGCCCAGGTTTTTAAAATCTCACACACTAAAAATGATGAACGTTTGACATGGGTGCGTTTGACGGGTGGTTCCTTACATCCAAAAGAAGTTTTGCTGGAGGAGCAAAAGGTCAATCAGCTCAGAATTTACAATGGCAGTAAGTATGAAGTGGTACCTGAAGTAACTTGCGGGCAAGTTTGTGCGATACCAGGTTTAAAAAAGACTTATCCAGGTCAGGGTTTAGGCAATCAAACTGATGCAGCACAGCCCAAGCTAGCACCAGTCCTAAATTATGCGGTGGATAAAAAGGGGCAAGACGTTCAAGTTTGCTTAAGGGCTTTACGCCAATTGCAAGATGAAGATCCACAATTGCATGTTACGTGGTCAGAAGAACTAAAAGAGATCCAGGTCCAATTAATGGGTGAGATTCAAATAGAAGTCTTAACGAATATATTAATGGACCGCTTTGGCTTAGACTTGGGTTTTGATCAAGGGAGTATTTTATATAAGGAAACGATCAAATCTCCAGTTGAAGGAGTCGGGCATTTTGAGCCACTGCGTCATTATGCAGAAGTTCACTTACGTTTAGAACCAAGTCCGGCTGGTAGCGGATTGACATTTGACAGTGATTGTTCACTAGAGGTTTTGGCAAGTAACTGGCAGCATCAAGTTTTGTCAAACTTACAGGCCAAACAACATTTAGGTGCCTTGACTGGGATGCCTTTAACAGACATGAAAATCACTTTGATCAGTGGTAAAGCTAGTAATGTGCATACTGTTGGCGGGGATTTTCGGGAAGCAACTTGGCGCGCTGTTCGGCAAGGATTGATGGAATTACGTCAACAAGGTCAGTGTGTTTTATTGGAACCGTGGTATCAATTTAATTTGCAAGTCGGTTTTGAACAAGTGGGTCGTGCGATGACAGACATTGAGCGGATGAGTGGGCAGTTTAAAATACCAGATAATAGCGATAAAAATTCTGGTTTAGTAACTTTGACAGGACAAGCACCAGTATCAGAAATGCAAGACTATGCTGCAAAAGTCCGGGCGTATACGCATGGTAAGGGGCAACTGGAATGCGTATTTGCAGGTTATTTTCCGTGTCATAATATGACAGAAATCGTCGCGCAACAAGACTATGATCCGGTTTCAGATCTGGATAATACACCCGGTTCAGTATTTTGTGCACACGGAGCTGGCTATCCAGTAGCCTGGGATAAAGTACCAGAAATGGCGCATGTTGAATATAGTAATTAACAAGTAGCTAAATACACGGGCGAATAAAATAACTCTCTTTTAATTAAAACTGCGTTTAACTGGCAATTTTAATTAAGAGAGAGTTTTTTATAAATCATTTACTTTTATTTGAATATGTAGCGACTTCAAGTAAGTTTTTGTCATAGTCTCTGATATAGATCGAAGTTATTTCTCCTTCAGATCCGATTTTTTTAATAGGTCCATCAACGATCTCGACAAAATAACTTTTCAAGTGATTTAAGACATCGGCCACACTATCTTTGACCACGATGCATAAATTAGTGCTACCGATCGTTGGGTCGGCTGCTTGAATTTTTAGTGGTCGATCGACTTGGTGCAAGCAGATCAATTGATGACCACAACGGATCGTTTTAGTATCGGCTGTACTTTGAGCGGTGATCTCTTGCATATCAAAGACTTCATGGTAGAAGCGAAAGGCTTGATCTAAATTTTTTACAGGTAAAACAATATGGTCTATACGACTAACTTTCATTTCCGAACACTCCTATGTTTGTTTCAAATTATTTTATATCCATTATATCAATCTTAGCCGGGGAATAACATAGCAGGACTTGTAGGACTTTTTGTTTGACGATATTAGCAAAAATGTTTTTAAATATAGTTAAATAGGAGGCTTAATGTATGCAAGAAATTACTTTAAATAACCAGGTCACAGTTCCTCAATTAGGTCTGGGAGTTTTCCAAATTGAAGACGACAATATCTTAAAAGACGCAGTTAAAGCAGCTATAAATGATGGTTACCGGCATTTTGATACAGCGACTCTATATAAAAATGAACAAGCTTTAGGTGAAGCTTTAGCTGATTCTGGTGTACCACGCGATGAACTTTTCGTGACATCTAAAGTCTGGAATACAGTTACCACTTATGATGATACGATTGCCGCTTTTAAAGAAAGCTTACGCAAGTTGAACATGGATTATTTAGACCTCTATTTGATCCACTGGCCAACGGAAGGTTATCTTGAAAAATGGCGTGCACTTGAAGGCCTGTACGACCAAGGACTAGTACGTGCGATCGGTGTTTCTAACTTTGAAAAAGAAGATTTAGAGCAGTTGTTAGCCCATGCTAAAGTGACCCCAGCCGTAGATCAAGTGGAAACTCATCCGTATTATCAACGTCCTAAACTACATGCTTTGTTGAAGCAATTAGGTATTGCCTATGAAGCTTGGAGTCCATTGGGGCGGGCCAAAAATGGCGCTTTGCAAGATCCAACATTACAAGAGATTGCACAGACCCATAATAAATCAGTAGCGCAAGTTATCATTCGTTGGCACTTACAAAATGATGAAATTGTTATTCCTAAGTCCACACATGCTAACCGGATCGAAGAAAACTTTAATGTTTTTGATTTCTCACTAACTGATTCAGAGATGCAACAAATCGCTGGTTTGGATAAAAATGAATCCATGAATTAATTCAAGAGAGTGAGACAAAAGATGTTTTGAAGCCGATTTGTAACGATGATTGCGTTATTTTGGGTCGTAGCGAAGCGAAGAACCAGAATAACGCAATCGTTGTTACAGTAAGGCTTCAATCTTTTGGAACACATTTAAAGGCCGTCGATTTATCCCATTAAATTGGGTTAAATCGACGGCCCTTTTAGGATTGGACAACTAGTTTTGTCCCAGCCCGTTTAAATTAATTAACTTTTTGTTTAAGACGGTGCTTATTTATCACCATCGAAAGGACCTTGATCGAGATAAGCAGTCAGCATCCAAATTTTCTTATCAACGTCACTCTTGAAGCCGTTGATCATATCCTGTGTTGGTTGATCATTTTCTTCATCTGTGATGTCGATCAATTTTTGGAATTGGTCACGCAAATATCTGAAGTTATCAACTAAACGTTGCATTAATTCAGGTAAAGTATACTGGCCGAATTTGATCTCTTCATCAGGTAAACCAGTATTTTCAATAAATTCATGTGTGGTGGAGAATGGTGCACCATTCAAGGCAATTAAACGTTCAGCAACTTCATCTTCTTCGTCAGCGAAATCTTCGTTGAATTCGTCCATTTCTGGATGTAAGTTGAAGAATTGTTTACCACGCATATACCAGTGCGTTTGATGAACGTTGGTTTGGACCTGTTCTAGGTCAGCGACCAATTGGTTCAATTGTGCACGTGTCTTAGGATAATCATATTTTTGATTCATATTAAAAACTCCTCCTTAAATATTGGTGATCCTCTTACATCTTTATTATATGATTAATGAAGATAAAAGCAAGGATTTTCTGTATAAACTTTAGCTTTTAATAAAAATTATAAATATATCAAAAACATATTGTAATAGTAGGCTATTTATAAGATGGAAAATACAAGGGTGAAAACATTTTGCTACTATTAATGCGGTATGTATTTTACGAAAGCTTAAAAAGTCTTGGCTCGTATTTGTGGCATTTATTTTAAGATATACGTTATAATTGATTTGTGATGTAAAACACTTACTTTCGTTTAGAATGTTGAGTGTTTTTAATTAAATCTAAAAAGCAGGCTATTTTAAACTGAAATAAAAGTTGTGTTGTGGAAGGAGTGGTCTTTTATGACAGCAGAAATAGAGAAAAAAATTTATCAATGGAATTTGGAATATACCGAAGGAAAATTAAGCTTAACTGAGTTTTTAAGTAAAGTACCGCAGCAACTTCAACGTTTTTTTATGTTTGGTATTCCAACTTATAATAATTTGGGCGATCAAATGATCGGTTTTGCGCAAAGATTATTTTTTCGACGTAATTTTCCGCAGCTGCTTTACGTGGAGATCACTGAACCACAAACGAACGAAGCAATTGCGGAATTAAAGCAACAATTGCGTGCCAGTGATATGTTTGGTTTTATCGGTGGCGGTAATATTGGTAGTTTTTATTTAAACCATGAACGTGCTCGGCGAAAAGTATTTGGAACTTTTGTGGACAACTTGACAATCTCGTTTCCACAATCCGTTAACTTTGACGAAACTACGCGCCAGGGTCAAAGAGAGCTAGGACTTAGTCAGGATGCTTATGGCAAAAATCCTAACCTGACTTTGTGTGCACGGGAAACCCAAACTTTTCGGCGTTTTCAGAAATATTTTGATAACGATGTTTTGTTTACTGGTGATATGGTTTTGTCCTTGGATCCTTTACCGGGACAAGGAAAACGAGATGGGATCTTAATGATCATGCGACACGATGATGAAAAAGTTACGGGTGATGATTTATTGGCTCAGTTAACGAAAGAACTGGAAGATTCTGGTCGTGTGGTTCATCAAACGGATACTGTCGTACCATTCAAAGCTGGAGATGGACAGGAAGAAGATCCTGCCAAAGAGCCTTTGTTACTAAATGAAAGGTGGCAACTTTTTTCGCACAAACTAGATGAGATCAGAGCTTCCAAAGTTGTTATCACTGACCGTTTGCATGGAATGATCTTTGCAGTCATTACTCAAACGCCAGTTTTGGTGTTCGATAATTCATATGGTAAGGCAAGTACGTCTTATGATAACTGGTTTGCAGACTTAAATTATGTTAAGCAAACCGATGATACTAGTCCAGAAAATGTTCTTCAAAGCGTGAAAGAATTGGAAAATATCAAGCGAGTTGATCCGTTAGCCTTTGACCACAGCTATGATGCATTGAAGAACTTGATCAACAGTCATTTAGTTTCAAAGAACTAAAATTCACACGATTTTTTAGTTGAATTATTTGCTTAAAAAACTGAAGTATATTATTCTACCTTTAGATAGTTGTCAGCGTAAAAAGAGTTTAAAACACGAGCTCATTCAAAGCGGCTGAGGTTAGGAAAAACAATTCCTCAACCTCAGCCGCTATTTTATACATTATTTTAAATGCGCTTTCTAGAATGAAATCATTTTGGATACATACGTTGACCAGTATCTGCGTTAAAAAAGTAAAGATCTTGGGGTGCAACTTCCATGGTGACTTGCCTATCGTGTGGACTGCCCTTGATCTTACGGTAAATTTGGGCAACAACGCTTCTTTCATGTGCTTCTAGATACAACAAAGTGTAGGCGCCCATATATTCAGCATAGTGTAATTGAGCCTTGTACGTGAACTTATCTTTAGCGGCTTTTTTTCCTTCTTCAGACGGCAACCACGGTTTAGTTTGTTCCGGACGAAAACCAATAAAAATTTCTTGCTTATCAGATGGAAGCAGATCTTTGGGGATGATATTTTCTAAGTCATAGGTGGTCTCATCCACCTTAAATTGAGCTTTTGAATCAAGAAAACCACGGAAAATGTTCATACTAGGAGAGCCGATAAAACGCGCTACAAAAATATTGTGTGGGTCATCATACAGTTCAGCAGGCGTACCTTTTTGCATCAAGATCCCATCGCGCATCACGACGATTTGGTCTGCCAGGGCCATTGCTTCGGCTTGGTCATGGGTCACATACATTGTGACGGTACCTAATTGCCGGTGTAGGTCAATGATATC
>DXAP01000167.1 GCA_019116985.1 Candidatus Ligilactobacillus excrementavium
GTCCTTGACGGTCAAGGAAAATTAACTGTTGATGGTCAAGAATATTCAATTAAAAAGGGCGTTCATTTTATCTTGCCATATGAGATCAAGAATTGGCAATTAGATGGTGATTTGACCATTATTGCATCTGAGCCAGGTCAAGAGGCCTAAAGTAAAAAAATAAATTAAATTAAAAAGCGACTCCAGTGAGTATTCAGTAAGTTGAGTAAGTGCTGGGATCGCTTTTTTAGTACAATGATAAGAGAAGACTAGCATAGAGATGATTTTCGATTTTTGTACAACTAAACGTTCCTTTTGCAGACTTGCGTTCAGTTGCGCCTTAACCGTACGCTTCTTTTTAAAACTTACGTTCAGTTGCTCCAATTAAAAACGGGGCTGGGACAAAACTAGCTGTGCGATACTAAAAGGGCCGTCGATCTATCCTATTAAATAGGGTAAATCGGCGGCCCATAAACGTGTTCCAAAAGATTGAAGAATTGCTGTAAGGACGATTGGGTTATTCTGGTTCTTCGCTTCGCTACGACCCAAAATAACGCAATCATCGTTACAAATCGGCTTCAAAGCATCTTTTGTCTCACTCTCTTTTTAGATTAATAAGTTGGTTTAATTTCTAGAGATTTTTGTTGTGATAAGTCTGCTTTTGGATATTTTCGCTCTAAGGCGATCAGTAACATTTTTTTTGCTAATTCACCGTTCCTGGCTAAGATCGGTCCATGAAAGTATGAACAGAAAACGTTGTTGTAAATTGCACCTTCGCCACCATCTTCGCCGTTATTACCGTGGCCGTTAATGACGGTTCCAAGTGCTTTTTCATTTTTACCAAGATAAGTGACCCCGTTATGATTTTCAAAACCATGATAAGTGTCACCAGACTGCTCATTTTTGATGGTAATATCTCCAATGAAACGATTGTTATCTTGACTATTGGTGTAGTGGGGTAAAGCTGAGATGCCAGGAATTTTTTGACCATCGGCACCAATATAATACTTACCTAGTAACTGATATCCCCCACAAATCGCTAAGCCAGGGCCACCATCTTCGATAAAATCAGTTAGTTCTTGTTTTTTGTGTTGGATGTCTTCAGAAACGATCATTTGTTCATAGTCTTGTCCACCACCGAAAAAGAACATGTCATATTCATTGGCTTTAAAAGGTGTATTTAACGAAATAACGTCGACTTCAAGTTGTACGTCCATTTGCTTTGCATAGTATTTCAACGTTAAAATATTACCGATATCGCCATACGTATTTAAGAGATCACCATAAAGGTGGGCAAGTTTTAATGAATATTTCATTAATCCATTCCTCCTTCAATATAACCTTGCTGTGCTAACATTTTCCGCAATTGCAAAACAGCCGTATAAGTGGCTAAGACGTAGACGTGTTTTGTTGGCATGCCCTTAATTTTTTCTAGTACTTTTTCTAAGTCTTCTTCTTGTTCAAAATTTTCTTCTGGCACACCGGCCACACGTAGTCTAAACGTAATGTCTCTGTACCTTTCGCCCCCAGTTAAGATCGCTGGTATTTTGTCAAATGGTAGATCTTCGAAACGCCCGTCCCAGATCCAACTTGTATCGATACCATCGGCGTAGTTAGCATTTAATAAAACTGCTAAAGAAAATGGTTCTTGGTCACTCTTGATCATTTGTAAGACTTGATCTAAACCAACTGGATTTTTTACCAAGATCAAAGTGACTTCTTTACCATCAACGTTGATCACTTCTTGGCGTCCAAAGACTTTACTATCTGGATCACTGAGTGCATTTACAGCAGTTTCTGGTTCCACATTTAAGAAAGAACCGATAGTATAGGCAGCCAAGGCATTGTAAATATTGTACGTCCCACCAATGTGGATCGTGATCTGATGGCCGTCGATTTTAAAAGTTGATGACTGTGGTGTTTGTTCTAGCAATTGATCAACTTGATATTGTAATTCTGGACGTTTGAATCCGCAGTTAGGGCAGTAATACTTACCTAAATTACTATAGATCCGATTTTTGAAATGCAAAATCTGTTGACATTTAGGGCACAACAAACCATCTGTATTGGCTGGTGCCATTTGTTCTTCGTCAGCTTGTTGATTAAATCCATAATAAATTGTCGGATTAGGCAGCTCTTTACTATTAAAGATCGGTGCGTCTCCGTTGGCGATCACTGTTGCATTTGGATGCATTTTAATTCCTTTTAAGATCTTATCGTAAGTGGTATAGATCTCACCGTAACGATCCATTTGATCACGAAATAGGTTAGTTAAGACAAAGACTACGGGCTCAATGTACTCGGAAATGATCGGCACGTTGGCTTCATCTGTTTCTAAGACTGCGATTTTTTTATTACTTTTACCTTTTTTATTAGTTAAAAAGGCGGTCACGATCCCTTGTTTCATATTCGAACCGCTAGGATTAGTTAAAACAGCACCATATTTAGCTTCCAGAACTTTAACTGTTAATGCAGTCGTTAAAGTTTTCCCATTCGTACCAGTGATAATTACTATCTCATAATTTTTAGCAAGATCTTGTAAAACATCTGGATCGATTGAAAGTGTTATTTTGCCAGGTAAAGAAGTTCCTCCATGCATAAAATTGTGTAAGAACCAGTAGGATGATTTACCGGCTGCAATTGCTAACGAGCTTTTCAGCGTCATTTATGTTTCCTCCACTTCCAAAATAATGTAGCTTAAACTTAATTTTATAAGTTATCATATGGTATCTTACCATAAATTAGTCGGGTAAATGTGGGCTTTTGCTTTTTTAAGGTTCGAAAAATTTGTAAATTTTTTGTATAGTGGATAATTAAAAATATTACTTTGATTTTAAAAGAGAAAGATGAAATTTGTGTAAAAATCATATATACTAGGAAATGAAGTTTTTTTTGGAGATGAAGCAGGGTGGCACAGTTATTTTTTCGCTATGGAGCGATGAACAGCGGCAAATCAATAGAGATTTTGAAAGTCGCACATAATTATGAGGAACAAAACAAAAAAGTACTGATTTGTACTAGCGGGATCGACGACCGTGAAGGTGTTGGTTATATTGCCAGTCGAGTAGGGTTAAAGCGGTCTGCTGTGCCGGTTTTTGATAAGACTGATATTTTTTCATTAGTTCAAGATGGATATGGAGATATTTCTTGTTTGTTGATTGACGAAGCTCAATTTTTGAAGAAGCACCATATTGTTGAATTAACAAAAATCGTTGATCAATTAAAAATCCCGGTCATGACCTTCGGCTTGAAAAATGATTTTCAAAATGAGCTATTTGAAGGTTCAAAATATTTGTTATTATACGCAGATAAAATCGAAGAAATGAAAACGATCTGCTGGTTTTGCAATAAAAAAGCTATTATGAATTTAAGGTTCAATAATGGAACACCAGTTTATTCTGGGGAGCAGATATTGATTGGCGGGAATGAACAATATTATCCAGTTTGTCGGAAACATTATTTTGATCCGCCCGAAGAAAAATAAGGAATGTAAAGGAGTTACTAATGGATAAGTTATTTGAAAGATTACAAGTGCTAGAAGATCGTTATGCTGAATTAGCTGAGCTTCTTTCAGATCCAGAAGTGATCGCTGATACGCCACGTTTTACTGCTTTATCTAAAGAGATGGCAGATTTACGTGAAACAGTTGAGAAATTTCGCCAATTAAAGAAAGTTCAAAAAACGATCGAAGATGATGACGAAATGATGCGTGCTGGCTTTGATGACGAAGAAATGAACGAAATGGTCAAAGACGAGTTATCTGAGGCCAAAGAAGAACGTACAAATCTTGCAGAAGAGATCAGGCTCTTATTATTACCAAAAGATCCTAACGATGGTAAGAATATTATCATGGAAATTAGAGGAGCTGCCGGTGGGGATGAGGCTAGTCTGTTTGCAGCTGACTTGTTTGAAATGTATAGCAAATACGCTGAAAGACAAGGGTGGTCGATTGAAGTTATCGACAAAAACGTCACTGAAGTCGGTGGTTTTAAGGAAATTGCCCTGCTGATCAATGGGAGTAAAGTATATTCCAAATTAAAATATGAAAGTGGAGCACACCGTGTTCAGCGTGTGCCTTCAACTGAATCAGCTGGACGTGTGCATACTTCTACAGCGACAGTTGTTGTTATGCCTGAAGAAGAAGACGTTGAGATCGACATCGATCCAAAAGATATCCGTGTTGATGTTTATCGTTCATCTGGTGCTGGTGGACAGCATATTAATAAGACTTCCTCTGCGGTTCGTATGACTCACTTGCCAACTGGGATCGTAGTTGCAATGCAAGACCAACGTTCACAGCAACAAAATCGTGAAAAAGCAATGAAAATCTTGAAAGCACGTGTTTATGACTACTATTCTTCTAAAGAGCAAAATGAATATGCCGAAAATAGAAAATCTGCGGTCGGTACAGGTGACCGTTCTGAACGGATCCGGACATATAATTATCCACAAAATCGGGTCACTGATCACCGAATAGGTTTATCATTGAATAAATTAGATCGAATCATGAATGGTGAACTTGACCAAGTGATCGATGCACTAATTTTGTATGACCAAACTAAGGCTTTGGAGAACCTAGAAAATGAATAGTAATAAAACATTTTTTGAAGCTCAGCAATGGGCTTTTTCTTTTATAGAAAAGCAAGGCTTGGAAACTTCGGCCGCTGACATGCTTTTATATGGAGAGATGGGTTTTTCCGCGACTGAATTTTTAATGCATCTCAGACAAGTGATGCCACAAGAAAACTGGGAGCATTTTCAAAATAATGTCAAGTTGTACTGTCAAGGATGGCCTGCACAGTATTTATTGGGGAGCGCGTATTTCTATGGTTTAAAGTTGACAGTGACTCCAGCAACGTTGATTCCTCGTCCTGAAACTGAAGAGTTGGTTGATTGGATCATATCGGGGAATGAAAATACCAGCAAAAAAGTTGCTGATATTGGAACAGGAACGGGGGCGATCGGTTTAGCTCTCAAAAGTGAATTGTCAACTTGGAATGTGACTTTGACTGATATTTCAAAGGAAGCTTTAAAGGTAGCCGATAAAAATGCAAGTGATCTAAACTTAAATGTTACGCTTCGGCAGGGTGATCTTTTAGAACCATTAAATGATGGTCCCTATGATATTATTATCAGCAATCCGCCATATATTAGTCAGGACGAAAAAAAGAATATGGATCGCAGTGTCCTTTTACATGAGCCACAGAGTGCTTTGTTTGCAGCGGAGAATGGCTTGGCTTTTTATCGTCAGATCGCTGAACAGATCCCACAATATATTCACACTAATTCAAAATTATATTTAGAAATTGGTTATACGCAGGGAAAATCTGTCGTAGCTTTGTTTAAGCGGGCTTTTCCACAGGCCGAAGTGACACTAAAACGCGATATTACAGCACATGATCGAATGGTACGGGTTATTTTTAAATAGCAAGGATAAATTATTTCATGATGATAACAAAAATGTTTTCTCCAACAGAAACGAGCCAGGCTGCTGAAGAAATCAAGTTAGGCGAGCTAGTCGCTT
>DXAP01000012.1 GCA_019116985.1 Candidatus Ligilactobacillus excrementavium
CCTTTGAAGATGCTTGTCAGAAAGTGGGTATTCCTCAAGGTGCATTCGCTAATGTTTTTGCAAGTCATGAACAGATCGACCACATAATTGATGATCCGCGCGTACAGGGTTTTGCTCTAACAGGCTCAGAAAGAGCAGGGCGGAATTTAGCCGCTAAAGCTGCCAAGAATTTAATGAAGTCTACGCTTGAGCTAGGTGGTACAGACATTTTTGCCGTTTTGGCTGATGCAAATATCGACAAAGCGGCTAAAGATGCTGCTGAGGCTCGTTTGTCTAATGCAGGACAAGTATGTACAGCTGCTAAACGTTATTTAGTTAGTGACGAAGTTTATGATGAATTTTTAGATAAGGTCAAAAAAGAATTTGATAAGTATCAATTTGGTGATCCTTTGGATGAAAAGACGACCTTAGCACCACTGTCATCGCAAAGTGCTAAAGATCAGCTACAAGAACAAGTTGAAAAAGTGATTGCTGGAGGTTCCAAGGTTTTATATGGTGATCCAACACCTACAGATGGACCAGGCTTTCAGTTCTCACCATTGATCTTGACTGGTATGGAAACTGATAATCCGATGTATGAAGAAGAACTTTTTGGTCCAGTTGCCCAAATTTATCGAGTTAGTTCAGAAGATGAGATGGTCAGGCTCGCTAATAATTCTCGTCATGGCTTAGGCGGTGCCATCTATACTGCTGATACTGAGCATGGTAATGAGTTAGCTTCACGGATCGAAACAGGCCAAGTTGCGGTTAACCGGATCTTAGATGAACAAGCCGAAGTTCCATTTGGTGGTGTGAAAGATTCTGGTTATGGACGTGAACTAAGTGACTGGGGTATATATGAATTTGCCAATATTAAGACGGTTTTGAATTAATAGGATAAACCAATGAATTTTAAGTTAAATTATTGAAAATATTGGTTAAGCTACAGTAAAGTAAAACTTGCTGTAGTTTTTTTCGCAAATTTTTCAGGCTTTAGCGTATATATATTATGGGACCAAAATTTAATACTAGCTACAATACTTAATATTGTGTATAATACTAGTAGTTAGTAAAGGAAGTCTAATTATGACAATGAAACCAAGAGAAATGGTTAAACTACTTAAAGCTAATGGTTTTAAAGAAAAGTCACAGCGAGGTTCTCATTTAAAGATGTATAATCCTCAAACGCAAGTTTCAATACCTATCCCTATTCATGCAAAAGAACTTGGAAAGGGTCTAGAGCAAAGTATTTTGAAACGAGCAGGACTTAAATAAAATAAGATAGGTTACTGATTTTTCAAGGAGGATATTAACATGAAAAATTTGTTGGTTTACCCAGTGGTGTTACATCCAGAAAAAAATGACTATTTTGTTGAAGTTCCCGACATTGAGAGTGGTTTTACACAGGGAAAAGATATTAAGAACGCAATAGAGATGGCTAGTGAAATGATTGGGTTAATGTTGGAAGATAAGCAAGAATATCCAGTGGCATCAAAAATAGAAGATATTCCCAGCCAAAAAGGTGATATAAAAACAATTGTTAGCGTTGATATGGATGAATTTCGACGTAATAACCCTAAGACTGTCAGGAAAAATGTATCGATCCCAGAATACTTAGTCAAGTTGGGTAAAGAAAAAAATATTAATTTTTCCGCATTGTTAACAGAAGCTCTGAAGGCGAAACTAGAAGTTTAGTGCATAGAAAAAGCATTCACACCATGATATAAAAGCAGGTGCGAATGCTTTTTCTATGTTTTAAACTAATTTACCACTGTCCATCAGTGCCTTAACTTCTGGCTGAACGTGACCATATTTTTCAATAGTTTTTTCAAAATCAATAAAGAACAATTTGTACCAAACTAAGAAGGTATAAATGGTCCAGATCTGACGACGACCGTTAATTTTGCCGTCGTAATTATCTTGAAGCAAACGTAAGATCTGCCGCTGGTTAAAGATCTCGTTGACCCAACTTTCCTCGAATAGGTCACGGACTTGGTCACAGTATTCTTCTTCTTCCAACCAAGCTTTAACTGGAACAGGGAAGCCAAGTTTTGGACGTTTAGCAAAGTCTTCTGGCAAATGTTTTAAAGCAGCTTTACGGAAGGCTTGTTTTGAACCATTTTCATTCAATAACATTTCAGTTGGAATATTATTGGCTACTTTAGCTACTTCACGGTCTAAGAATGGTACCCGTAATTCAAGTGAGTGTGCCATTGAGATTTTATCTGCTTTTTGTAAAATGTCGCTGAACATAAAGTGATGCAAATCGATGTATTGCATTTGTTTGACTTCATCGACATCCTTAACTTTCTCAAAATCATCTTGGTAGATGCTGCTGATCGTTAAATTATTTTGATAATTACCCTGAAGCACGCGGTTAGCCTGCTCATCTGTAAAAATCGAAGGCTGAGCTGGATCATAGATCAATGATTCACCTTGGTAGAAATCTTTAGGCTTGGCGGCTAAAGTATACATTTGTGTTTTACCAGGGAAATTAGGCATTTTCTTGATAAATTTAGCTACTCTTTGGCGCTTGCTGTCAGACATATTATGCAATTTATTAGCGAATGCTTTGATTTTATCATTGTTAGAATGCAGTCCATAGTTAACGTAACCAGCGAAAAGTTCATCAGCACCTTCACCTGAAAGGGCAACCGTGACTTTGCGACGAGCTAGGCGACAAAGATACCATAATGGCACAACAGATGGATTAGCGTCAGGTTCATCCAGATGATACTGCATTTCTGGAAAATCATTGAATGCTTCTTTTGCGCCAACCGTTTCTACGTTAAAGTTTAAGCCGTTTTCATCGGCTAGTTCTTTAGCAACGCTGGCTTCATCGTACGGTCCATTAGCGAAATTTACGCTAAAGACTTCTTGTGGTTTTAATACAGAAGTGACATAGGATGAATCAACACCCTCAGATAAAAAACTGCCGACTTTAACATCAGCGATATTGTGTAAACCAACTGATTCACTAACAGTTTTGTCGATGTCTTCAATGACTTGTTCTTCACTACGAGTATCATCGATATTATACTCAGCATCCCAATATTTATGAGTTGTTAATTTATTATCATGGTATTCAAACCAGTGACCTGCCGGGAAGCGATAAACATTTTTGAATAATGTTTCTGAAAGGTCATTGTACTGGTTCATTAAATAGGGTTTAACAGCTTTCTTATTGAGTTCCATTTTAAAGTTTGGATGGCGCATGAAAGACTTGATCTCAGACCCCACGATAAATGTTTCGTCTTGAAGATAGTAATATAAAGGTTTGATGCCAAAGAAATCACGGGCACCATACATTGTCTGTTTCTTCGTATCATAAATGAAGTAAGCAAACATCCCACGTATCTTGTTTAGGGTTCCTTCCATTCCCCATTCTTCATAACCATGCAAGAGAACTTCAGTATCAGTTGCTGTTTTAAATGTATGACCAGCAGCAATCAATTCTTTACGTATAGATTGATAGTTATATATTTCACCGTTAAAGGTCACTAAAACTGAATTATCTTCATTATATAAAGGTTGAGCCCCACTTTTTAAGTCGATCACGCTGAGACGAACAAATCCCATTGCGACTTTATCGTCTGTAAAGTGACCACGTCCATCAATATTTGGTCCACGATGCTGAATCAATTTCATCATCGAATTGATTGTATCTTCTTTGTGTTCCACTTGGGGATCACTAAAAGCAATAATTCCACACAAAGGTATTTCCCCCTCTATAAATTATGTAATGCAAAATGTTAATCACAAGTTTATTGATTAACCACTTGATGATTATACGCTTATATTTCATAAAATTACACAAAATTTATGAAGAAACCGCTTAATTAATATAAATGCTATATTTTTATTAGTTAAATAATTTATATAAGTATCGTTTTTTAAGTAATTTCGTTAAAACATAAGTTTATGAAAGGTGCTCACTACGTTTACTTAGCTTTTAATCAATTTGTTTAGATGCCTTTTGGTTATGAGAGCATAAATTATAAGTTATGTATATAAAGTGCATTTAATTTTTTTAATTTAAAAATGAATATTGAATAATTTTGATGAGAGAATGAAATTTAAACAACGTTTTTATTAACGATAAGGGTAAAATAAAAGCGCATGTTAAAATGAACATAAGAACAAAATTAGCTTCGCTGAATTCTTGGAGAATTATAGTATTAATGGGAAGTTTATTCATGGTTAAAAGGGAACGTTTAAAAAACTTTTACTTAAGAAAAACGGGTGTTTTTGTAGGCCATTCTTTTCTAAATAACTTATGTATACGAATTGGGGATAGAAAAAAACCTGCTTTTAACGGCAGGTTTTTTTCATTCTTATTTTTTCAAATCCTCAATCGAGTTAATGTCTTTCATATAAGTTGGTACGGCTAACCCAATACGTGCATTTGGTAAGTTGACCCGAACTTCATCGACTTGTCCTTTATATTTTTTAGCGTAGGCACCGTGACTAATTGGCAACTGGGCTACAAGTGTAGCGTCCACTTCTTTAGAAGCTAGTGCTTGCCACATGATCGAAACGTCTAGTTGCTGTGTCGTTGCCTTGTACCCTTTTTGTTCAAGTAGGTTTTTAACGACAGACGTGACTGCACGTTCATAATCATAAGGAGTATAAACTAATTTGATTTTTTCACCATGACCGGTTGGAACGTCTTTAAGAAATTGTTGCACCTTTTTAGGATGAGACTTGATATATTGCTTGGCGGCTTTGTCAGAATTCATGCCGTCATTGATTTTTAACATGGTCGAATAAGAATCACTGATCGTCCAGTGAAAGTTCTGTAATAATTTGTAAGCCCCAGGATTATCCTCTTGTAGACCGTTTCTAGCAACTGTGCTGAAATGCTGCACTTTACCAAAGACATTCTTCGGATCTTTGAGCCACTTCATGTCATATTTAGCAAACATCCAGTGGGGCTGGAAAGCTGTGACAACAATTGGTTCTTTGTTAGCGTAGGCTTTT
>DXAP01000168.1 GCA_019116985.1 Candidatus Ligilactobacillus excrementavium
TCGAAAAAAGGGATGGAAGTCCAAGTTGATGTTGACGATGGAGCGTTGATGTTTGACGCTGATCCAGAAAAATTAGCACGCGTTTTTAATAACTTAGTCTCGAATGCCTTAAAATATGGTCATGGTGGTAAACACATATATTTGTCCGCTAAAAAAGTATCGAACCGAGAGGTAGAGGCCATAGTTGCTAATGATGGTGAACCGATCCCCGAAAGCGATCTAACGCAGATCTTTGAACGATTTTATCGTGTTGAAGGTTCACGGTCCAAAGAAACGGGCGGAACTGGTTTAGGTTTAGCGATCGCCTTAGGTATCGTTGAGTTGCATCATGGCTATATTTATGCGACATCAGATGAAAAACTGACAAAATTTGTCATGCATTTTCCAGTCCATCATCAAGATACTTTAAAAGCACCAGAAAATATTATGAAAAAAATGGCAAATACAAAATGACAATGTTGAATTAGTCATGAATTTGCATCAAATATAATAATTTTGTGAATCAGAGGGCATGTAGGTCATGTTTTCTGGTTCGTTTATTGTGAGATGGATAATGACGGCGATGAAGAGACATAAATTTTATTCAGGTCAGTTGTTTCGAGTATTGCAATCTAGTTTTCTTTGTGTCAAAGTTAATAAGTATGTTTAATTAAATAATCAGATAAGTGAGAGGACCATTTGAAATCATGAAAACTTTTAGTCAATTAAAAAAAGGCCTAGCTGGAGTAGCCTGTGGCCTAGCACTTTTTATCGGCGGAGTATTTACAGCTAATACAATCAACCCAACAGCCCATGTTTCTGCTGCAACAGTCTCAAATTTGAAAGAAAATGAGCTCGATATAAAGGCTAAATCGGCTGTGGCTATCGATGCTAAAACAGGTCAGATCCTGTATGCAAAAAATGCCGATCAAAAAAGAGAAACAGCTTCCATGAGTAAGTTAATGACAATTTATTTGGTGTTGGATGCGATCGATAATAAAAAATTAAGCTGGGATCAAAAAATCACGCCTTCTAAGGGTGCGGTCAAAGTTAGTCAAAATACTAATTATTCAAATGTTCCTTTGAAAGAAGATCATGAATACACAGTTCGAGATCTATATCGGGCAACCGTCATTTATTCAGCAAACGGTGCTGCCATGGCTTTGGGAGATCAAATTGGTGGAACGCAACAGAAGTTCATTGATATGATGAGTTCCGAGGCTAAAAAAATGGGCATTAAAGATGCTGAATTTTATACTGCTAATGGGTTAAACAATGGTGATGTAGGCCAAGATAAATATAAGGGCGCGCCAGACTCTGCTGCTAACAAGATGTCTGCCAATGGGATGGCGATCTTATCACAAAAGCTACTTGCTGATCACCCTGAAGTTTTGAAAACAACCAGTATCAAAGAAGCTAAGTTCGATAATGGTGATACTAAGACAGATATGCCAAATTGGAATTGGATGTTAAAGGGATTGACTAAGTCATACTCTGCTTTGCCAGTTGACGGTTTAAAAACTGGGACTTCAGATGCAGCTGGTGCTAACTTTGCCGGAACTGTCCATAAGGATGGTCACCGTGTGATCACGGTCGTCATGGGTGCTCGTCATAAAAATGATGAGGATACGAGCCGTTTTGAAGAAACACAGAAACTAATGTCTTATGTTTATAACAACTATACTTATACCAATGTTAAGTCAGGTTTGAATTTCAAAAAAGACTCTAAATTACCTGTTTATCATGGTAAGGAACTGACTGTTCCAACAAAAACTCAGGGAACTTCTCATCTTTGGTTAGAAAACGATATTGATTCTAATGCTATTACAGGTCAGGTCACAGGAAATAAAAAACTTTATAAAAAAGATGGCTTAGAAGCGCCAATCAAGAAAGGTCAAAAAGTCGGTACTTATGAATTGACAGTTAAAGGGCAAAAGACTCCATTTATTGATGGCAGCGATGGTATCAAAACAACTGCCGTTGCAAGCAAAGCAGATAAGAAAGCTAATATTTTTGTCACAGGCTGGCGCGCAGTAAAAGATTTATTTTAAAGGAAACGAAGTTGGGACATAACTAGCTGTACGATTCTAAAAGGGCCGTCGACCTATTCCAAATGGAATAGGTTGACGGCCCTTAAACGTGTTCCAAAAGATTGAAGCCTTACTGTAAGGATGATCGCGTTATTCTGGTTCTTCGCTTTGCTACGTCCCAAAATATACGTCCCAAAATAACGCGATCGTCCTTATAAATCGGCTTCAAAACATCTTTTGTCACACTCTCTTCCTACGAGCAAACTTGTCAAGAAAGGTATTCTTAGAAAAAAGATGTAAATAGTGATTGTTCGTGTGTTATAATTTGTTTTGAAACTTTATATTTGGAATTTCTGGAGGCATACCTGTGAAAAAATCCGATACACGTCGTAAGGAAGTTTTCCAGATCGCTTTACCGTTATGCATGAGCTACATACCGATCGGTCTAGCGTGCGGTGTATTATTACATGCGGCTGGTTTTAACTTCCTGATGACCGCTTTGGTCTCTTTACTAGTTTTTTCTGGTGGGGCCCAATTTATGATCGCTTCTATGTTGACGATCCATGCTCCGATGCAGACAATTTTATTGATGTTGTTGTTTTTGGAGATGAGATATGCATTGTTGGGATCGAGTTTATCTCAATATGTACGTGGAACGAGTAAAAAATTTTTGTTGATTTTCGCAGCATCAATGAACGATGAAAACTATGCGGTGAATTATTTGAAATTTGCCACTGATAAGACTTGGACGCCCCAAAATGCTCTTTCAGTAGAGCACCTGTCTTTATTATTTTGGACTGTGTCTAATTTAATAGGTAGTTTGGCGGGCGGTTTTATTTCCGTCAACTTGACGATAGTTGACTATGCACTAACAGCTTTATTTATCTACATGATCGTAATGCAGATCAAGAATCGTTTGACAATTTTGATCAGTATCGTTTCTGGTATATTTGCAGTTTTATCTATGACATGGCTGAAGAGTACAATGGGGCTCGTAGTTGCAACTTTGATCGCTTCATTGATCGGTTTTGCTTTAGAAGATTATTTAGTTAAAAAAGGTAAGAATAAGGCCTTCTTGCTAAAGAAGATAAAACCTAATGCAGGACGTAAGGAAATCAGCAAATCGGGAGAATAGTTTATGAGTGTAACTACTAATATGGATCATTTTATCTTGATCCTGCTATCAATGTTGGTTGCTTTTGTACCACGTTATTTTCCAATGAAGATCTTTGCAAGTAGGGAGATCCCCAAGTGGTTTAACGAATGGATGAAGTATGTGCCAGTTTCTTTATTTACAGCGTTGGTAGTTAAAGATGTATTTATGAATACTGAAACTTACGAGTTTATCGGTTTTGATAGTGTTGCGAAAATTATCGCATCGGTGATCGTAATGGCTGTGTCATATTATTCACGGTCGATGGGCTTGGCAGTAGTTGTTGGTTTGATCGCTGTGGCTTGCCTTTCATTGGTTGTACCTATTTGATTTGAATATATACAAAGGCTATCTGAAATAGATGGTCTATTTTTTTTGTAAAAAAAGGTTTTCATGCTTACTTTAAAATATATCTAGGGCTTGCTATACTAGTGGTAGTTTTAAGTCTAAAAAAAATGATAGGAAATAAATAATTGATTTAATAGCCGTGTATATATGAGGAGGCTAAAAGTTGCAATACTTTACTGAAAAATTAACGACTTCGTTATCACAAGATGCTACTTTAACAGGTTACGTCATGGATAATAGTTCGGAAATCGATTCGCAAAGGCTTCGTCCTGCAGTTATAGTGTGTCCAGGTGGTGGTTATCGCTTTACTTCTGACCGAGAAGCAGAGCCGATCGCACTTAAAATGAATTCTTTTGGGTGTCAGTCTTTTGTTTTACGTTATTCATGTGCACCAGCCCAATATCCGACAGCTTTATTTGAATTAGCCACAGCAGTTAAATTGGTCAGACAAAGAGCAGCTGAGTTTCACGTTGATCCACAAAAGATCGTTGTTTTGGGTTTTTCTGCGGGAGGACATTTAGCAGCTAATTTGGCTACTAAATGGGATCAACCTGAGTTGACAGAAGCTGGTTTTGTGCCAGCTGAAATCAAACCGAACGCGTTGGCTTTGGGTTATCCTGTGATCACAAGTGGTGCATTTGCGCATGAAGATTCCTTTAATGCGTTGTTAGGTGAAAAAACGACAGAAGAAAGTTTGAATCAGGTCTCTTTAGAAAAACAAGTAACTGAACAAACTCCGCCAGCTTTTATTTGGACGATTGATGATGATGCCACAGTTCCTGTTGAAAACAGTTTGCTGTATGTTAGAGCACTAAAAAAAGTTGGGATCAGTTGTGAATTACACATTTTTGCTCATGGAGTACATGGAATGAGTTTAGCAACGAAAGAAACTGCTACACTAGACAGGCCGGAGCAAATTTCTGACTTGGTTGCGGTTTGGCCGGAATTATTTGCACATTGGTTAGAAGAGATCTTCAAAAGAAATTAAACGATAAAATACCCGAAATATTTATAGCAGAGATGTAAATATTTCGGGTATTTTATATTTATCGGATATTTTTATTGTGGTCTGTGGCTCTTAATTCAATTATTGAAAGTATTAGTTGCCAACTTGCTGTTGCAAGAAATAAACTGCCGATCGTATCACTTAAAAAGTGAGCATGAAGAAAAACACGGGTAAAAGCAATTAAAATGATCACCCCCCAGCCGCAGACTGTTGCAGTTAAGCGTACTTTTCGTGAACAATTAGATTGCTTTAGAAGTGCTAGAATACAAAAAACGAGAATGATGGTAGCAAATGTATGTCCGCTCGGAAAACTGAAGCCACCGATCGTAATTAAACGGTGTGTGGGGCGTGGACGTTCGATCCATCCTTTTACGATATGGTTTAATAAGTTAAACGAACTGAAAAAAATTAAAAAGTTAAGACCGACCCGAAACTGATTTTTTCTGGCTAAGAATAATGCGATGATGAGCGCATAGACCGTCATCATAGTCGGACTGGCTAAATTCGAAATAATAGTAATGAACTTAGTACGAGCAGGGGTGATCAACGGAAGTAATAAATTGATCGCTTCATGGTCAGTTGATGTAATAAAAGTTGCATGCTGGCCCACTAAAATTGCTAATAAGACAAACAGTGATAAGGCGCTACTACCGATAATCAACCGAGAGTAAATGTGAGGATGTTTTGACATAAATAAATTCTCTAATTCCTTTCTAAATCACTAGCATTTATTATAACTTATGGGTATTGTTTTGGACAGATGATGGTTATAAGAGTAAGAAAATCTTAGCTATTAACAGGAGATAATTTTTAATTATTGTTTGGCTCTGTGCTATGATTATAGCAACGAAACTACTAAAGGAGTGTTGATATGACTTCTCCAGATAAAGAAATGAAGCGTTCGAAAAATGGTCATCATTTTGCCCAGCCAAAGCAGCCTTCAAATAATACCAGTCAATTATTGACATTTCTTTTAACGCTTACTTTGATGTGCGGCTTAGTCGGAATGAGTGCGAAAGATTCTTTTTTGAATCAGGATTTTACAAAAAAACAGATCGTAACAAATGAAAATGTTAGTGCTTTGCATCAAGGGCTTTCTGCGACTGTGAATTCTTTTGTGACTGATACGGAAACGAATTTTCAGATAAAGGGAAATTTGATTTCTAAAAAACAGGTCAAAGATGACGTCAATGAGGTCATAGATAATTTGTATGCGGGTAAAAGTGTTTTAATTGCTCCCAGTCAGATAATTCGGCAAGTTTCGAATAACTTTATGGAAAAAGTTCACCAAGCGGGTATAAATACCGGATCTGAGGAATTTTTAAGTTATAAGAGTAACTTTATCGCCCAAGTTGAAGCGGCAGTTAACAACCAAGTGCATAATTCTTTATTGCAAAAAGGTGGGCAATTTTTACGACAGTCACAGAAAAAAATGACGACCATGTTTTATCTTGGGATGGTTATTAGTGTAATTTTACTTGTTGCTTTACTGTTTCAGACGAGGTCATTTTTTAGATCAGCACATTATGCAGGTTTAGCATTTTTCTTTAATGGTTTAATAGTTTGGTTATTAGCACAGTTAGTGAGGGTCAGTGGTGTGGTCGATAATTTGGCTGCGTCTGTGGGCATGTATCAATCACTCATTACAGATTACGGAAATTCTGTACTTGCAGTTTTTATCCATGATGCATCTTTTTTTGGATATATTGGACTCTTTTTATTATTAGTGGCTTTGTTTGGTAGATTTATTAGAAGAAATAATTAAAAATTTTTTGGTACGTTAGAAAAAGAAAAATTCTGATATAATAAAGGTGATACACTCGTTATGTGATAGGAATATATTAATTTTGAATGATGTTTGAGACGAAAGGATCTAAGGAATGAAGTTTACATGGCAGAAAGAAGACAACAAAATAGAAACAGTTAAAAGCTTTTTGTCAAGGAAAGGCGTCAGTCACCGAATGTTTCGTAGTATCAAGCATAAACAGGGAAAAGTTTTAGTAAACCAGCGGCGCAAAACTTTGGATTTTGTACTTCAGGATCCAAGTGGTATAACTTTAATACTTGATCCCGAAAAACCTGATCCTGCTGTACCGCCCAGTGATGGTCAATTAAATGTAATTTTTGAAGATAGTAACTGGTTGATAGTCGATAAACAGGCAGGCTTAAATAGTGTCCCAGGGCCAAGTGATCGAAGCGATACGCTCGTTAATCGGGTCAAGGGACATTTAATTATGCAAAAAGCTAAAGACCTAGTGCCACATGTTTTAACACGGCTCGATCGATTTACTAGTGGGGTGACGTTGGTTGCAAAGCATCGTTTTGCCCAAGGCTTGATCAATCGTCAAATGGAAAGCCACAGTGTGGATAAAAGGTATCTTGCATTAGTTGAGGGTCAATTGGAATTTGAACATGGCTTGATCGATCAGCCCTTACGTCAAGCACCAGGTAGTTATGCCCAGGAAGTTAATTTGGCAGGGAAACAGGCTCAAACTGAATACTGGGTCAAAGAAAGTTTTGGAAAAGTCGCCACATTAGTGGAAGTTCAGCTGCATACTGGACGCACTCACCAGATACGTGCCCATTTTAAATATTTGGGGCATCCGTTGTTAGGTGATGAATTATACGGTGGTAAATTTGTATATGGCTTACAAAGACAAGCCCTACATGCTACTGATTTATCTTTTATTGATCCGTTTACAAATAAACAAATGATATTTCACAGTCAATTACCGGCAGATCTAACTGCAGCTTTGCAGCAGTTAAGGTCTGTGGGCAAGAATAACTTGGGATAAACAGTTCGTTAATTAAAATAAAACATGAGGTGAATAGTTTTGACCCCGAAAAAAGAAGATTATTTAAAAATCATATTTGAATTGGGTGGTAAACAACGTAAAGTTAGCAACAAGCAGATCTCGATGAGTTTAAACGTTGCTGCTGGTTCCGTGACAGAAATGGTGACTAAGTTAGTGGGTGAGGGATTAGTGATCCACACACCCTATGCGGGGATCTCATTAACAGATGAAGGGATCGAGATCGCTGAAGATTTAATTCGGCGACACCGACTTTGGGAAACTTTTTTGGTTTCTAAGTTGAATTATAAATTGCAAGATGTGCACTATGACGCAGAAGTTTTAGAACACGCCACGAGTGATAATTTAGTACAACATTTGGATGACTTTTTGGGTCATCCCAAACGTTGTCCACATGGTGGTATGATTCCAAGTATCGAGGGTGATTATGCAGAAGAAAGCTATGACTTACTAGTTGATGCTCCAACTGGATCTGTTAAATCAGTTGATCGGTTTGTTGATAACCACGAATTGTTGACATACTTGGATGAAATTAAACTAAATATCGGTGATAAATTTTTAGTCGAAGAACATGTTCCCTTTGAAGGACCAGTTAAGGTCAAATTAAGCGATACAGGAGAAGAAGTCAGCATTAGTTATAAAGCTGCTCATTATATTTTTGTTAATTAGTTTAAATTAGCTGTATCAATTATTTTGGGACTGTGTTATAATTCTTTATGTAGTTTGAACAGGTTTTTTTGGTAAGGATGTTTCATAATTTCCTCCATAAAGCGCCGACTAGAATTACAATATACGTGCCGAAAGGCGCAACAAGGAGGATCCATTATAATGGAACAAGGAACAGTAAAATGGTTTAATGCAGACAAGGGTTATGGCTTTATCACACGCGAAGACGGCAGTGATGTATTCGTACATTTCTCAGCTATCCAAGGCGAAGGCTTCAAGACTTTGGACGAAGGTCAACATGTAACATTTGATGTTGAAGACAGCGACCGTGGCCCACAAGCAGCTAACGTTGTTAAAGACTAATAAAAATTAAATTTAGACGAGTTCTGTGATGGAACTCGTTTTTTTGTACTATAAAAAAGCTTTAAAATACGTTCAAGGGGGAGTGAGATAAAAGATGTTTTGAAGCCGATTTGTAAGGACGATCGCGTTATTTTGGGGCGTAGCAAAGCGAAGAACCAGAATAACCCAATCGTCCTTACAGTAAGGCTTCAATCTTTTGGAACACGTTTAAGGGCCGTCGATTTAACCCAGTTAATGGGATAGATCGACGGCCCTTTTAGAATTGGACAGCTAGTTATGTCCTAGCTTTAAAGCTTCTTTTATTAATTAATGTTTATTTCATCACTCGAACTTAAGGTACTCCCTGTTGAAGCTGA
>DXAP01000169.1 GCA_019116985.1 Candidatus Ligilactobacillus excrementavium
AAATTGATGAAATTATTTTCGAGATCACGAATCCAACTTGGAATCGGATCGTGCGTTATCTTTTGAAAAAATATCATGATCAATTTTTCAGTTTTCCAGCTGCTAAGAAAAACCACCATGATTTTGCCGGCGGATTAGCATTTCATACTTTATCGATCTTGCGCTTAGCTCATGCGGTAGTCAAAGAATATCCTGATATTAATGAATCTTTGTTATATGCAGGGGCGATCTTACATGATTTAGGTAAGTCGTTGGAATTATCTGGTCCTGTTGCTACTGTGTATACTGTTCCGGGAAACTTGCTTGGTCATATCGTTTTGGTTGATGAAGAAATTGCCAATGCGTGTGAACAATTAGGAATCGATAAAATGTCTGAAGATGCTGTTTTATTACGTCATATGATCGTTTCGCACCATGGTTTGCTGGAATATGGTTCTCCAGTTCAACCACATCTAATGGAAGCTGAGATCTTGCATCATCTTGATGATTTAGATGCCTCGATCCAAATGATGCGAAAGGCGCTTGACCATACTGAACCAGGAGACTACACTGAACGTATCTTTGGCATGGATCGTCGGAATTTCTACCAACCGCAAGATAAAAATAATAATAAAAGCAATTAACAATGAATAAAAAAATAGAGAGTGTGACAAAAGATGTTTTGAAGCCGATTTGTAACGATGATTGCATTATTTTGGGTCGTAGCAAAGCGAAGAACCAGAATAACGCAATCGTTGTTACATTAAGGCTTCAATCTTTTGGAACACGTTTAAGGGCCGCCGATTTATCCCATTTAATGGGTTAAATCGACGGCCCTTTTGAACCGAACAGTTAGTTTTGTCCCGGCCCCTATTTTTCTTAGTTAAATGATCACTGAGCGTTCTGAGTATTCTTAGATTTAGAATTATCAGGGTTGATATAGTCAGCTAGGATGTCTTTTAAGTCATCGTCTTTAATGTTAACTTTACCATTTTTCAACTCTTTAGAAATGATCTTTTGCATGTATGATTGGTCTTGCATCTTCTCGTTTAAGATCTGTTTTTTAAGTTCTGCTTTATGATCAGACATCTTGCCCTTACCAGGGTTCTTGATCGAGTAGATCACATGGTAACCATAATTTGTTTTGACTGGTTTTGTAGTGAATTTACCCTGCTCTAAGCCGAAAGCTGCTTTTTTAAAGCTACCAACTAAACTTGTGTCAGTGTTGTCAAATGCTGGTAGTTTACCACCATTGTTTTTAGTTTGATCATCAGTAGAATTCTTCTTAGCTAAGGCCTTAAAGTTCTTATAACTGCCATCTTTATTCAAGCTGTCAATAATATCTTCGGCTTTTTTCTTACCGTTGTCGTCGCCTTTAAGTAAGATATGACCAACTGTAACCTTTGGTTGATAAGACTTCCATTGTTTCTTTAGATCCTTATTAGTGATCTTAGTATGATCTTTGACTGCTTCTTGCAACAAGAGAGAGGAACGTAATTGATCTTTATATGAAGCTTTGTCAAAACCGCTTTGTTGTAAAACAGAATCGAAGGATTTACCGTATTGTTTCTTGGCTGCGTTGTATTGCTTGTCAACTTTTTTGTCAGAAACTTTTTTACCATAATCTCCTTCAAGCACTTTATTTAAGATCATTTGTTGTAACTGCTGCTTCCCTTGAGAAGTCTTTTTCATGCTGTCATAATACTCACTTTCAGTGATTTTACCACCTGAAGTAGTAGCGACAGTTTTCGAGCATGCTGCCAAACTAAAGGTCATCATGATCGCGGCTAAACCAGTTAACCATTTTTTCATTCCGTGAACACATCCGTTTCTGTAAGATTTAGGTCTCATTATTCACAAGACTAACGGTATTACTATAACACAGTTTGTTTTTCGTTAATATGTGCCTAGTTAAATTTAAACTAATTTAATTATCTTAAAAATTATTTCTGCAACTTTTCAACATCTTTAGTTAATTTTTTGAGTTGAGGTTCAATATCAGCTGTAAATTGGCTGATCTCAGTTGTGATCTCCTCGATAGTCCCCATGGTATTTTTTAATTCGGGACCCAAGTTTTTAGCTGAAACTACTGTGTTTTTTACGGCAGCTTTTAAGGAATTATCCTTGGTTAAGGTTTGAGCAGGTTTTTGTTGACGTTTTTGTTTACGATACATAAGTAGTCCCAATAGGGCACTACCACCTAAAATGGTAAAGACTTGTCCTTTTTTCATGTAAATCACTCCTCGATGTTTTTAGCAATGTTTTCAGCAATCTCTTGTAGCTGTTCATTGCTATATTTATCTGAATTATCAGTGAAATGCATACTAAAGCCATCTTGGTCACTGTAACGAGGCACTAAGTGAATATGTGAGTGGAAGACCGACTGGTATGCAACCTTACCATTGTTGTTTAAGATATTCAGTCCGGCAATGTCTTTATTTGAAGCACGTATTGCGCGCGCGATCTTAGGGATCCGTGAAAAAACAGCTGTTGCTAAATCAGGATCGTAAGCAAAAATATCTTTTACATGCTTGTTAGGTACGACCAAAGTATGTCCCGGGGTAACTTGTGATAAGTCTAGAAATGCAGTTACGACGTCGTCTTGGTACACTTTAGTACTAGGGATATCTCCATTAATAATTATACAAAAAACACAATCTTCCATGTAATTGAAACCTTCTTTCAATGTATAGTATTAGTATTAAGTCCAGTATACACTACATCAGATTATTTTTAAGCCGTTGGAGGTCTAAAAATCTAATGTTATAATTCAACTAAGATAATATGACGAATTATAATTTAAAGATAGGAAGTCAAATTGAGCTGATTTGCTATGACTTCTAAGTTAAGTGTGATACTTTATTAAAATTGGTTAGTAAACATAAAGTACTAAAAGTGAGCAAGAAATGTCAATAAAAAAACGACCATCGTTAAATACTGTTGGTATTTTAAGGTGGTGTCATGAGAGGAAGAAGAAAATGGCTTTAGAAGTGAATAATTTGGTAGGGGGATATTCGTCGATCCCTGTGTTAAAAGATATTTCATTTAAAGTCCCGAGCAATTCATTAGTGGGTCTGATCGGTCTAAACGGCGCCGGTAAATCGACGACGATCAATCATATTATTGGTTTATTGAAACCGATGAAAGGATCGATCATTTTAAATGGAGTTTCTTTACAAGAAGATGCTGGTAGCTATAAGAAAAAAATTGCATATATACCTGAAATACCTGTATTATATGAAGAATTAACTTTAAAAGAGCATATTGAGTTGACTATGATGGCTTATCAGTTAGACAAAAAAGTTGCCTGGGAAAAGGCCGATCGTTATCTTAAGATATTCAGGTTGGATAATAAATTAGATTGGTTTCCGATCAATTTTTCTAAAGGGATGAAACAAAAAGTAATGATCGTATGTGCGCTTTTGCCGGATGTCGACCTATTATTAGTGGATGAGCCGTTTTTGGGCTTAGATCCGCTGGCTACCAGGGATCTACTAAATCTGTTAGATGAAGAAAAAAAGGCAGGAACTGCGATTTTAATGTCAACACATGTTTTAACTACAGCCCAAGAAGTGTGCGATAGTTTTGTGATGATCGATGAAGGCCAGATGTTGGCGTCAGGGACTTTGAGTGACCTGCAAGCACAAAGTCAGCAGCCTAAAGCTTCATTGTCCGATATTTATTTGAACATGACGGATAAGTGAGGCGGTAATTATGAATGAGATATGGAAAAACAGACGTAGTTCATACCAGAAGATGCTATTAAAATATTTACGCTATGTATTTAATGATCATTTTGTAATAGCACTATTGTTTTTATTCGGTGCCTTTGGATTGTCGTACTCTAATTTTTTAAAGTCTTTATCTGGTAGTGAAAATATGTGGTGGGCACAGCCGGTTGTAATTTTGATCTTGTTGTTCGTTTTACACGTCAATCAAATTGCAACTTTCTTGCAAGAGCCAGATAAAGTCTTCTTGTTACCTCAAGAACACCAGATCAGGGGTTATCTAAAAAGTTCATGGTCCTATAGTACTTTAGTCGCACTAACTGTCCAAGTGGTGTGCTATTTATTGCTAACACCGTTTTTATTATTTGCTGCAAAGATGAGTGGCTTAAACATAATTTTATTGGCTTTAACTCAGTTAGTTTTGACTGTGAATCGAACAGAAACACAGATCACGGCTCTATTTTTATCACAGAAACGTAGTGCTAAATTCGAAACAGTATATTCTTGGTTGTTACCAGCGGTAGTTTTAATAGTTAGTGTATATTTACCAACTTATATTGGCACGATTATCGCTATTTTGATGCTAGTAATTATTAGTGAGTATGATCGAAAGCGACTGCCAGGTGAAATTTTTGATTGGCGGTATGCGATCGATCAAGAAGCAGCGCGTTTGGCGCGTTTATATCGCTTCTTTAACATGTTTACAGATGTGCGGACTGTTACGCCTAAGCCGAAGAGAAGACGCTATTTGGACCGCTTTTTACCCCAATACAGCACTGATCCCGAAGGATTTTTCAAGTATTTATTTTGGCGTGCGTTTGTCCGCAGCGGTGAATATAGTAATTTGTATTTACGCTTGACTCTTTTGTGTTTTATTATCTTGTTTTTCATTCCTAATTTCTGGGGTGCTTTGATAATTGCGGCTGTTTTTATTTATTTATTAGGCTTCCAGCTGATGCCTCTTTTTGTAGTATATGATGAAATTGTATTTATGCACACTTATCCTATAAATATACAAAAAAAGTTTATTGCATTTTCTAAAGTGCTGTTTTCTCTACTTTTTGTTAGTGCGATATTATTTTTTATACCGATCGCTATTCAAGGTCCAGGATTAATAAAAGTCTTATCTGCCTTGACTTTGTTAGTCGCTGAAAGCATCTTGATTGCAAGAATATACAGTAAAACGCGCCTTAGTAAAATGTCTTGACAGCAACGAGGTGAATTTGTAGACTTGTTATAGTGATTGATCCTTAGAACAAGGATCGATAATTTCGAACTGAAAAAGGAGCGTTGCCAAGATGGATCTCGATTTAGAGAATGGCTGGCAGGTGCTCCCAATCGGTGGCGAGACTGGGACAGCGTATATGGGTATCAAACAAAAAGAGAAAGTCTTTTTGAAACGAAACCCATCACCATTTCTAGCGGCACTTTCACTAGAAGAGATCACACCTAAGTTGATCTGGTCAAAGCGGATGCACACAGGCGATACTTTGACAGCACAACAATGGATGAATGGACGGTGCTTAGAACAAAACGAAATGCGTTCTGAGCAGGTGGTTTCTTTAATCCATCGTATTCATCATTCTGATCTTTTAAAGAAAATGTTGCAAAAAGTTGGTGGTGTACATTACACGCCTGAAGATTTTTTGACACTGTACTATCGGGGAAATTCTTCGGATCTTCTAGCACATCCGTTATTGCATAAATGTGCTAAGTTCCTTGAAAGTCATTTACCTGCATGTGATACAAAAGATTATGAGGTCTCTCATGGTAACTTGAAATGTGAGAACTTTTTATTGTCAGATTCGGGTCAGCTTTATCTTGTTGACTGGGAATCAGTGATGTTTGCTGACCCAGCAAAGGATCTTAGCATGATAATGTGCCGCTATGTCCCACGCGCAGATTGGAAGCAATGGTTAGAAAGCTATTTTGGAAAACAATTACCAGAGGCAATGGAGTTTCGTATTCAATGGTATACATTGATGAATCTCCTTTTGGATACAAAGTCAAACTATCGGCGTGGTCGTTTCCATGAAATGAACCAAGACATATTAAAAATAGAAAAGACATTTGAAATTTTTGAAAAGTTTTAAGTTTAAGTAAGCTGCATTTATTATTGGTGATGTTTTATCCTTCCGCTTGGTTGCGATAAATCATAAGCATGATTTTTTATTGATTGAAATTAAGATCCCTTAGGGAGATATACCCCGAGGGATTTTTTTGCGGTATGATCAACTGTTGTTACAGTAAAATTTTCAATTAAACTAAAAACGATTTAAAAAGATGTTTGCAAGTTTAAAATCAGACGGAGGATAAGATGAGATTAAAAAATAAACCTTGGGCTTTACCATTGATCGAAGCTAACCCACAATATGTTGTAACAGAACCAGCAAAATTGCGTGGTAAATGGAATGAACGTTTCACGACAAAGCAACCACTACTGATTGAGATCGGAATGGGGAAAGGTCGATTTATTACTGAGATGGCGCGTCGTGATCCAAAACATAATTATGTTGGGATCGAAGTACAAACAACTGCCACGGGGATCGCCTTAAAAAAGCAACTTGAGCTAAAATTGCCTAATTTGCAATTAGTGAGTGGTGATGGTAATGATTTGACAGAAATGTTTGCACCTGCTGAAGTAGCTGGGATCTTCTTAAACTTTTCTGATCCGTGGCCCAAAAAACGCCATGCAAAAAGACGCTTGACATATCAAACTTTTTTGAAACAATATCAGCAAGTTATGCAAAAAGATGGTACTTTGGAATTTAAGACGGATAATCGTGGATTATTTGAATATTCTTTGGCGTCAATGAATAACTATGGGATGGTCTTTGACCAAGTATGGTTAGATTTGCACGATTCGCCAGAAGCAGTTGATAACGTAATGACCGAGTATGAGGAAAAATTCAGCCAAAAAGGGCAACCGATCTTTAAACTAGCTGCCCATTTTACGTCCTAATTATTTTGAAGATGGAACGAAGAATCAAAGAAGAATTAAATATAGAAAAAGATAAACGTTATAATATGAAATTGTGACCAAATATATTATAATTATACTGTTATGCGCTATTTAGTGATATAAGTTAAATTAGTAAATAAGTAAATAAGAGGGGGACCTTGATCATGGAAATGTTACCTAAAATGAATTTACAAGAATTAGAAGAAAAATTGGCAAATGGCAAATATGTGCTGTTCTTTACAGCAGATTGGTGTCCTGATTGTCGGTTTATTAAACCAGCTATGCCAGAAATTGAAAAAGATTTCTCTGATTATACATTTATTCAAGTTGATCGTGATGAAAATATCGACCTCTGCCAAGAAATGACAGTAATGGGTATCCCAAGCTTTATCGTCTACGAAAAAGGTGAGGAAACAGCTCGTTTTGTCAATAAAGATCGCAAAACTAAAGAAGAAGTTGAAGACTTTTTAACTGCTGCTAAGTAATTTGTTGAGATAAGGGAGATAGAATTTCGATTATGCTGATTGCAAGCTATAATTTTTCACAAACTGGGGATGTCTTGATGGTCGTTTTAAATCAGGATACTACCTCAGAAATGCACGAACAAAAAAGTGATATTGTACGAATTTATGATGAAAAAACTGGTCAAACATTAGGCTTTAATTTCTTTCAGGCTTCGACCTATGTCTCGGATTTGAATGCTAATGGCCAAGTTAAGTTAACTACAAAACAAGTAGAACAGTTAAATCAAGAACTTTTGGCGTCAGGCTTTAAACCTGAACTTGTTGTAGACGATAAGCCTAGTTTTGTTGTGGGCTACGTAGAAGAAATGACTGAGCATCCTGACTCAGATCATTTGCATATTTTAAAGGTATTGGTAGACAATGACGAACATTTGCAGATCGTGTGTGGTGCACCTAATATTGCTGCCGGGCAAACGGTTGTGATCGCTAAGGTGGGTGCAATGATGCCAAATGGTGCGATTATTTGGCCAGGTAAGTTACGTGGAAAAGATAGTTTTGGAATGGTTTGTTCTGCGCGTGAATTAGGCTTGCCAAATGCGCCTCAAAAACGCGGCATTCTTGAATTACCTGCGTCTGAATATCAAGTAGGACAGCCGTTTGATTTTAAGCAAGCCGCCAGCTTGTTTGCAAAGTAATAAAGGTTTGTAATAGCCGGGTAGGGAGCGCTAGATTTAGGAGCAAACTACCCGATTTTTTTATTGATTGGAAGATAGTCTTATGAATCATTATGATGGTCCAGCTTTTTACCGGCTTAAAAGCTCGCAAAAAAACAAAGCGACCTTACCTAAAAAAGTAAATAGAAAAAAAGATATCAGTGTTCATAAGCCTGACCAGGTCAACAGACAAAAAGAGCGGACAAAAGATGGCTTTGATGCAAGACAAGGCATTAGTTCACGACCATTTCGTCCTTCGTATGTTCCGCCGTCTCTCTTGAATTTGGTTCGCTCAGATCCATCTGTTAAAGTGGTCATTTCATATGAACGGTTATGTCAGGAATTACACAAAGAAGTTGATGACTATTACTGGTTAGATTTGGAAAATGAAACTGACCTTGATGAGGTTGATTTGACTGTGCCAGCTGTTGAAGATGCTAATGACCAAGTTGATCAAGTTGAAGAAATGCCCGAAACTGATCATCTGGATCAAAAAGAAGTTGCTCAGAATGAAGATATTAAAGAAGTTGCTGATGATACATTAAACACGGAAACTTTTCTGCCTTCAAGTCAACTAGAAGTAGTTGAAAACACGATGGATCCAGCACAGTCGGGAGTAGAAAAGCAAGAAGAAACTTTAGTCCAAGATCCTGCAATAAAAGCTATGACCACGGATCAGTCAGACACCCAAATGACTGATCAAACTGAAATTGAACATGGAGAAGCGCCAGTTCATCTTACTCAAAGTTTTTCAGATCGCACTTTAGATGATACCGATCGGATTGTTGGAGCAAATATTTCAAACGATGATCTCAGCGAAAAAAATGCAGCTCAAAAACAAAATGATCAGACATCTGTTTTTGATGAATCAACTAATAACGATAGCATTTTAGAGACAGATGATCTGGTTGATGAACCTGAGAAAGTTGCAAAAAAGGACGAAGAACGTTCTGAAAGTAGCGAATTTAAAGCTGGCGAAAATAGTGTAGATCATTCTTCACAGAATACAGAAAAGTTACCACAAAATTCACGTGCTTTGAATCGCTCTTTAGCTGATATTATTGATTTTGAACAAAATGATCAACGTGATCTTTCTTTATTTAAAGAAAAAGATCAGGCTCAAGGAGGTACAACCAGCGAAGCTTTAACAGAGGAAAATGCTGATTATCAATTTCCAGACATATCTTTGTTGCCTGAACCGGTGGTCGAAGATGATCCGCAAATGGATGAATGGGTTTTGTCAGAAGCTGATGTTTTAAATGAAACTTTACAAGCTTTTCATGTTGATGGAACAGTCAAAGATTGGACGATCGGTCCAACAGTGACACAATTTGAGATCACTTTAGGCCGCGGAGTAAAAGTCAATAAAGTTACTAATTTGACGGATGACCTGAAACTAGCTTTGGCGGCCAAAGATATTCGAATCGAAGCCCCGATCCCGGGTAAAAGTAGTATAGGAATCGAGATTCCGAATAAGAGGTCTCGTCCGGTAATGTTGCGTGAAGTTTTGCAGTCTAGTGCGTTTCAATCGGCACGTTCACCATTGACAGTCGCTTTAGGTGTCGATCTTTTTGGTAAGCCGCAAGTTACTAATTTGAAAAAGATGCCGCACGGCTTGATCGCTGGTGCGACTGGTTCTGGTAAATCAGTCTTTATCAATAGCTTGTTAGTCTCGATCCTTTATAAGGCTAAGCCATCTGAAGTTAAACTGTTATTGATCGATCCCAAAGCGGTTGAAATGGCACCATATCAAAATATTCCGCATCTCTTAGCGCCAGTTGTTTCTGACCCTAAGTCAGCGGCGGCAGCTTTAAAATGGGTCGTAAAAGAAATGAATGAACGATATGAACGTTTAGCCGCAAGCGGAGCGCGTAATATTGATAGTTTTAATGAAAAAGCGGCGGCAGCTGGAGACTTTGGTTTAAAGATGCCGTATATCGTGATCGTGATCGACGAGTTAGCTGACTTGATGATGGTCGCTGCGTCTGAGGTTCAAGATTATATCGCACGGATCACGGCCAAGGCACGAGCTGCAGGGATCCATTTGTTGATCGCTACGCAGCGTCCAAGTGTTGATGTTGTGACCGGAACGATCAAAAATAATATTCCGACACGTGTGGCCTTTATGGTCGCCAGTCAGGTCGATTCACGTACGATCTTGGATTCCTCTGGAGCTGAGCGCCTATTAGGTAAGGGTGATATGCTTTATCTTGGTAATGGTGCTGGTCAACCAATTCGTTTGCAAGGGACGTTTATTGACGAAGAGGTCGATCGCATCACTGATTTCGTACGTACTCAGGGGCAACCCAAATTTGCGTTTGACCCAGACGGCCTGAAAGAAAAAGCAATCGAATCAGAGAATGAAGACGAGTTGATGCCACAAGTCTTAGATTATATCGTCAATGAAGAGGCGGTTTCAACTTCCAAACTGCAACGAGTCTTTTCTGTGGGCTATAATCGTGCAGCAAGTATTGTTGAAGACCTTGAAGCTAAAAGATATATTTCTGAAGCAAAAGGCTCAAAACCGCGGGACGTCTTTTTGACTCCAGAAGGATTGGCTAAATTAAGAGAAAGTTAAGTTGTTTGAGATATCAAAGTTAGATACAATTCTTAGTGAATATGGTAGACTAATAAAAGTGGAGAATAGAAAAGAGGATATTTGTAATGAATATGGATACTACCTATTTTTTCGTTGGTATTAAAGGTACCGGTATGAGTGCTTTAGCCTTGATCTTACACGATAAGGGTTGCAAAGTCCTTGGGTCAGATATTGATAAATATACCTTTACTCAACGGGGATTAGAACAAGAAGGAATTGAGATCCTATCTTTTGATAGTGAAAATATTCAACCTGGTATGACGGTCGTTGCTGGCAATGCTTTTGATGACCAACAAGTTGAAATCGCACAAGCAAAAAAAATTGGACTAGAAGTCTTGACTTATCCAGAAGTCGTAGAAATGTTAGTCACTGAAACTACTGGGATCGCAGTGGCAGGTGCTCACGGTAAAACGAGCACAACTGGGCTATTATCACATGTTTTAAGTAGTGTTGCCCCGACAAGTTTCTTAGTTGGTGATGGTACAGGTAAAGGCACTCCAGACGCACGTTTCTTTGTGTTTGAGGCCGATGAATACCGGCGCCATTTTGTTGCTTATCATCCAGACTATACGATCATGACCAATATTGATTTTGATCATCCGGACTACTTTACGGGCATTGATGATGTTTGTCAGGCTTTCCAGACATTAGCCGATCAAACAAATAAAGCAATTTTTGCCTGGGGTGGAGATGAAAATTTACGTAAGATCCACTCAGATCTACCAATTTATTTTTATGGTACTGAAGATGATAATGATTTTCAGGCTAAAAATATTAAACGTTCAACTAGTGGTTCCACGTTTGATGTTTATTTCAAAGGCCAATCATTAGGAACATATGAAACTCATATGTTTGGTGAACATAATATTTTAAATAGTTTGGCAGTGATCGCTGTTTCATATATCGAATCGATCGATCAGCACGAGGTTCAAAGGCATTTGTTGACCTTTAAGGGTGTTAAACGCCGCTTTACTGAAAAAAAGGTAGAGGATATGATCATCATTGATGATTATGCGCACCATCCACACGAAATTAAGGCTACGATCGATGCAGCACGACAACAGTATCCTGACAAGGAGATCATTGCAGTTTTTCAGCCGCATACATTTAGTCGGACGATCGCATTAATGGATGAATTTGCTGAAACACTAAATTTAGCTGATACAGTTTATTTAACTGAGATATTCAGTTCTATTCGTGAAAAGGCGGGAAATGTGACTGCTGCAGATCTCGGACAAAAAATCACTAAGGGTGGAGAGATCTTAAGTGTTGAAAATATGTCACCACTGTTAGATTTTCACGATGGCGTGGTTGTTTTCATGGGCGCAGGCGATATTCAAAAATATGAAATGTCTTATGAACGCTTATTAAGTGAAGTTAAATTACGTAAAAATTA
>DXAP01000013.1 GCA_019116985.1 Candidatus Ligilactobacillus excrementavium
ATCGCTGTATGATTATGGATCCCGAAATAAGTCCCCGTCATCGTATCTTGCTCCTTTCAGCACTGTTGTTACTACTAATATTGTACACTTTATAGCTAAACTTATGCGACTTTAGAACACCTGTCAAAAATATTTCATTTGTGATACTTACTTTCCCTGATTCAGTCCTGTATTTCCATTTGTACTACCAAGTTTCAGTAACTTGATGTGACATTTCAAGTTGTGATACTTACTAATGTCAACTTCGTGTCACATTTTAGTTTATAATACTTACTATTGTCCACTTGGTATCACATTTCTGTTTGCGTGACTTACATTCTCTAACTTTGCAATCCATTCTCGTTTATAACACTTACTTGAACCAACTTTGCTACACATTTACATTTGCGCTACTTACTTCCACTGATCTAGTCTCTCATTTTCATTTTTCAAGCACAAAAAAAGAGGGGCTGGGACAAAACTAGCTGTGCGATACTAAAGGGCCGTCGATCTATCCCATTAAATGGGGTAAATCGACGGCCCTTAAACGTGTTCCAAAAGATTGAAGCCTCACTGTAACAACGATTGCGTCATTCTGGTTCTTCGCTTTGCTACGACCCAAAATAACGCAATCGTTGTTACAAAGCGGCTTCAAAGCATCTTTTGTCTCACTCTCCTTTCTTTAATTTCAAAGCTCTTGTTCTTATTTTTTTGTCTCCACAAGCTGCCAGTCACTATCTATCAAAAAAGTATCGTGCTGATCAATAAATTGGTGATTAGGTTGACCTCCAGCAAAAAAGACTTTAGTCCAACCATTTTTATATACCCAATAGTTTTTGACAACTTTAAGTTTGTTAGCTGAAGAACGCTTAACTCTGACTTTAGTTGTCATCGGGTCAGTTTTCTTCATTTTTTTGTCCTTATCATTTTTAGTACGATAATAGTAAATTTTCTCTTGACCATTACCCAATTTTTTATAAAGTAACTTTTCAGGCCCAGCGCTTTTTACACTCGACGTTAATTTTTGTTCCTGTGTTTTTGAGATCTGCTTCATTCCAAAATGATTAGTATCATTCAAAATCAAGGTAACTGAAACAACCGCTAATAAGAGCACGCTACCTGTGACCCACATATGTTTAGCTGGACTACTCTCAATAAAAATCATACAATATGCAAATAGCAAAACACTGATAAAAAGTAATGCGATCCCCATTTATAACGCCTCCTTATCAGACTTCAAGAAGAACGACAAGATAAAACCAACTAAGGCAAAACTAGTAGAAATCACAAAAGCATACCTAAAACCAACGATATTAGCTTGCAACGACAATTTTTTAAATAAAACCGGAGTTTGCGACATAACAGTCTGAGCAGGAGTATTATTTAAAGTAATATTAGACATCACTGAAACTAAGATCGCCGTTCCCATTGAAGCAAAAACCTGACGGATCGTATTATTAACGACCGTACCAGAACCGATCAAATTAAGAGGCAAGGCATTGATACCTGTCGTTGTTGTCGGCATAGTGACCATAGATATCCCAAACATCCGGACCATATAAAATACGACTAAATAAGAAATTGGCGTTTTATCAGTCACTGGAATAAATGTCGCTGTCGTTGCAGTCAATAAAAACATTCCTGTGATCGCCATATTACGACCGCCCATTCGGTCAAAAATTCGTCCAGTTACGGGGTTCATTAACCCGATCACGATCGCACCAGGTAACAAAGTTAATCCTGAAATTAACGGAGATTCTCCCCTAATGGTCTGTAAATACAGTGGTAAAATCAAAGTAAATCCATTCATCGACATGAAAGCTACAGCTACCAAAATAACAGACAACGTGTAGTCTGAATGCTTAAACACCTTAAACTCCAACAATGGATTATTGATCTTAAGTGAACGCCAAACAAAGAAAGCCACGAAAATTACACCAATGATCAAAGTTACATACACGATCGGATCTGTCCAACTATAATTCCCGACAGATGAGAAACCAAATAACATAGAACCAAAACCAATGATCGACATCAAAACTGATGACCAATCGATTGGTGCTTTTTCTGTTGGTAAAACCTTTCTTAGAGTAAAATAACCCAAGATCAAAACCAAAACCGAAATTGGCATGATCGACAAAAATAGCATCCTCCAAGAATAGTTTTGTAATAACCAACCTGAAAATGTAGGTCCGATCGCTGGCGCCAGCCCAATAACCAGACCAGCCATCCCCATAGCCGTCCCCCGCTTATTTGGCGGATAGATCGAGGCCATGATCGTCTGGTAAACAGGAGCAGTGATCCCCACACCGACTGCTTGGACCAAACGCCCGATCAAGATCGTAGCAAATGAATTTGCAAAAAAACAAATAACCGTACCCATTAAAAATATAGCTGCAGAAGACAAGTATAATTTGCGTGAGTCAAAACGTTTGATAAAAAATCCAGTGATCGGCATAGTGATCCCCATCACCAACATAAAACCCGTCGTCAACCACTGAACCGTATTGGCTGAGATGTTAAAAGATTTCATCAAAGATGGGAATGCGGTCGTTAGCATAGTTGTTGTAATAAAATTACTAAACGTACCAATCAACATGGTAAATACTAAGGCAAGTCGATTATATGGCTTGCCGTTTTGATCAAGCACTTGACTCGAATCACCCTGACTCATTAAACCACCCCTTAATTAATATTTATATTATTTGATAAAAGCTTACTAAAAGTTAATAAAACATATTATAACATAGTTACCTAAATTGCTTGACACCCACAATATCAAGTAAATAGTAAAGTGCCCGCTGCAAGAGCATTCCATGTCATATGGATCGCGAGTGAACGTGCCAAACTTCCATGTAAATAATACTCACGCACGATCACGAAAGATAAAATACCATAAGTTGCACTAGCTGTGATCACCGCAACTAAGGCATTCCACGATGGGTCAACAAATGCTCCATAGAGCTGTTGGCTCATATGTGCCAAAATAAAAAACGCCCAACTTAATACCGCTAATTTTTTTCGATGTTTTTGAGTTGGCTTGACTCGTCGTGTTTTGATCGGACCAATCAACAATAAACGATACATTGTTTCTTCACAAATTGGTGCCACGACTACTGCCAGCGTCAGCGTAACAAACTTACTCATTGCATTTAATTCAAGCATCTGATTAATGCCAGCCTGATTTTGCGCCGTTTCGGGAACAATATGCAAAATTTGCAAGATCAATTGTAAGATCATGTTCAGCACAACTATTATCAACAAGCCAGTTGTAACTGACGAGATCAAATGACCAACATGAGTAGTAAAAGAATAGTGTGGCGCGACCTTAACGTGATGTTCAATGTACCAAGCATAACCGCCAAAAAATAGTAACAACATGGTAAAAACTGCCACAACTTGTAAGATACCTTGCCAAGAAGTATCCCCGTGTGCAGCGGGCAGCTCAACTAAAAATTGCCCACCAAAATAAATAATATGAAATAAAATAAATAAGAATACTACCTTGTACCATCGTTTCCAATTCGTCATCCGAAAACTCCTCTAGATAATTATCTTTCTGATATAACATGCATTTTAATGCAGATAGCGTCCGCAATGTGGGCAAAAGTTAAAGTCTTGATAGGGCTGCGCTGGATAATTTGGATGACAATATTCACAATCTTGTTGTTTTCTATGATTCATATGAAATCTCTTTAAAGTTAACTCATCTAAGCCTTCTTCAAATGGAAAATGTATTGCCCTCCTCTCAGCTGACATTCTTCTAAGTTGAACGATTTCTATATTACTAGGATCATTCAACGTTTCTAAAGCTGTCTGATAAGTACGAGCATTTTCAATTGCTTCATCAAAATCACTAACTTTGTCTTTAACTTGACCTGCGATCAATATTAAAAAATTTCCACCATTAGTTATGATATCCTCTTTAGTCAAGATCTTATGTCCACTCAAAAGATGTTCACCACTGGCTTGACTCATTTTTTGCGCTTTTTTCAAATTAGTTTTTGTCGCTTCAAACACTCGCTTGATCTTACCACCACGTGTGCTGACAATATAATAATCAATTTGTTGCATGATAGTTCCTCCAGGAAATATTTTTAGTTTTAATAAAAATTGAAACGTATCGCTCTGATCAGACAAATTATTATTTCTGTTACAAATTACTAAAAATAAAAGAACGTTTCCTAAAATCGAAACGTCCTTCTTTTATGCTAAAACTAGTGATCCAAAACAGTAACTGTTGGTTCAGTCTTAACATAATGACCAATACCACGCCAAAATTCCTTGTAGTTAGCACTTTGCTTATGAGTCTCTAAAGCTTCATCATCAGCCCAATGCTCAATTACCTCATATTCATTACTAACACCCATTTTCTTATAATGGTCATAAGAAACATTCCCATTTTCTTGGCGTGAACGCTCGACCATTTCTTCGATAAAATGTTCATAGTAAGGTTGCCAGCCCGGTCTAACTGTAAATGATGCATTGACGATTTTCATTCTCATTTCCCCCTCGGATCATCTAAAAACACTATAACTAGGCGTTACAAGTAGTTATTATAACAAAAATAACTAACTTTTTTTAATTAAATCTCTTTATTTCACAAATTTTCACTAAAATTTGCAAAATCAATTAAATACTCGTTTTTTATTCCGTTATTTTTTGAAACCAATGTGTAGTGCCGCAGCCCCAAAGAAAAACATCCGATATGAAGCTGGCTGTAAACCAACTTCATTAAAGACACGCAGTAATTCATGC
>DXAP01000170.1 GCA_019116985.1 Candidatus Ligilactobacillus excrementavium
TTTCTGGATGACGCAAGTATAGTTTCAAGTTAACGTCATCTTGCAAAGCGAGATATTCTTCAGCAAACTTAGCAATGTTGCCCGCAGCTCCTAATACTATTACGTTCTTCATTAAAAAATCTCCTTTCACCAATCATTCTAGTAGCTAACACAAAAAACTAAAAGTATTTGCAATTATCATTTACAGATTTAACTTGAACAAAAAGTGCAGCACCTTTTTGACTAAGTTCCACGACATTTATTAGCTTTGCGTCACTACTTTCACTTCCCTAAAAGATGCCCTTCTTTTTTCAAGCTAACAGCGCAAAAAAGGAAAGCGGCATTTTCGCCACTCCCCTTTTTGCCATGTGTCAACATCTTTATTTGAAGTTAGTCGTCACATATTTATCAACTGCCACGATCGCATTAGCAACATCTTCAGCCGAAACTTCAAATGGCATTTGATGAATAGTTTCAGATGGGATCGTTGCTTGTTTTCCGACCTTCAACAAATCATCATAAGTGGCTCCGCTTAACTTAAGGTCAGCCAAGGTCGTTGGTAAGCCTAATGACTTATTAAATTTAATGTATTTATCCAACTGCTCAGCTGGTTCGTTATCTAACATCAATTCGCATAAATAACCATAAGCAACTTTTTCACCATGCATCAAAGTTTCACTTTCACCAGAGAGGGCCGTAAAGCCATCATAGATCGCATGAGCAGCCGCCAAACCAGAACTTTCGAATCCTAGTCCACTTAATAAAGTGTTTGCTTCGACAACTGCTTCAAGTGATGAAGTAACTACGCGACCTTCAACCGCCGCAACTGCCTCATGAGCGTGTGCAAACAAGTTATCCGCACAAGTTTGTGCAATTGCTAATGATGCTAGTGTCGGATCATGACCCAGCATGGATTGGTTGTATCCTCGCGCTACGTCTTGAGCTTCGATATTAGTAGCCATGGCATCACCGATCCCAGCGATCAAGTTTCTGACTGGTGCGTTAGCGACAACTTTCGTATCGATCAGTACTAAATCAGGGTTTTTCCCATAGAAAGCATATTTTTCAAAATTACCTTCTGGTGTATACAAAACTGACAGTGCCGAACATGGAGCGTCCGTCGAAGCGACTGATGGCAAAATGGCAACTGGGATATTTAATTGGTGTGCCACGTTCTTAACAGTATCCAGTGTCTTACCACCACCAAGACCAATAATAAAGTCATTGTTTTCTTTTTTAGCGATCTCAACGATCCGGCTAATTTCTTCTTCTGAAGCTTCGCCACCAAATTCAACGTGTGTTACAGCAAAATCTTCTTTTTCTAGGGTTGCATTGAGTTGTTCACCCGCAATATTCCACACGATCTTATCACATAGTAAAACTGGCTTAGTTCCAAGACTGCTCAAATATTTACCAGCTTCATCAAAAACACCACTACCTTGAATATAATGAGCTGGGCTTGCAAACTCTTTTACCATAAGAAATCCTCCATTTCTTTGATTACCTTATTGTTACCCTTTTCACTTTGATGGTAATAGAAATCCCAGGTCACTGTCAAGCGTTTACATCTTTAACCAACATATTTTTGATAAATGCTAATTATCCTAAACGACCGATGGCAAAATACAAATTATCACTATCGTCGCTTTTTATTTCTTATATAATATTAATTGGTTTCGTTCGTAATTATGTGCTATAATTCATTTGTTAAAAACAATTAAGGAGGCGTCAGGAATGCCAACTAAACGAAGAGTAAAACGGCGTGCCAAAAATACAGACAAAGGGCTACTTTTTAACATTCAAAAATTCAGTTTAAATGATGGTCCTGGTATCCGCACAGTAGTCTTTTTTAAAGGCTGTCCGTTGAAATGTGCGTGGTGTGCTAATCCTGAATCACAAAAACGCCGACCAGAGAAAATGTACGATGAAACCAAGGAATGTAACATCATGATCGGTGAATACAAAACTGTCGATGAGATCATGCACGTTATCATGCAAGATTATGACTTTTACCAAGAGTCTGGGGGTGGAGTAACTTTTTCTGGGGGAGAGGTCTTATTTCAAGCTCCATTTGCCATCAAGTTAGCTCAAGCTATCAAAGAAAAAGGAATCCATTTAGCGTGTGAAACAACTGGTTATGCTAAGCCAGCAGTATTCAACGAATTCTATCCCTATATGGACCTGATTTATTTCGATTGTAAGCAGTGGGATCCTGTCTTGCACCGTCAAGGAACAGGTGGTACCAATGAAATGATCTTAAAAAATATGCAGACTGTGGTCGACTCTGGAAAAAAATATTGCATTCGGATCCCCGTGATCCCCGGATTTAATTACACAAATAATGATGCCACACACTTTGGTGAATTATTTCAAAAAATGGGGGTCAAAAAAGTTGAATTACTGCCCTTCCACCAATTTGGTTTGAAAAAATACACTGATTTAAATCGTGATTATGAATTAAAAGATGTCGCACAGTTACATACTGATGACTTATTAGACTACAAATTAATCTTACAACAAGCAGGTATAGACGCTCAAATCAATGGCTGATAACTCAAACCATTTAATGTGAAATTTAACACAAAAGCAATTACAAAACACCATCAATTCTAAGGAGATCATATCTATGGTAATGACAAAAGCAATGCCTAAAAAAACAATCGGCGAGTTTGGTACATTAACACCCAAAATGAACCGCTACAGAGAGGAGATCTTAAACGCTAA
>DXAP01000171.1 GCA_019116985.1 Candidatus Ligilactobacillus excrementavium
TAATATTACAAACTGTAGATCATGTCTATCTAAAAAAGGGGCCGGGACAAAACTAGCTGTCCAATCCTAAAAGGGCCATCGATTTAACCCATTTAATGGGATAGATCGATGGCCCTTAAACGTGTTCCAAAAGAATGAAGCTGATTTTATCTGACTCTCGTAAATAAGTTTATTGTTATAAAATTGCAATAAATATTCCCAGTAAAATGATCCAAAACAGGCAGCCACAACCAACATCCAAGAAAAAACTGAGGATCCCCCAAATTATCATTGCAAATAATAACAAAAGAATAAATGTCAGCATTGCTCGTCACCCCTGTTTTTAAAAACTAATACTTATCTACTTAAGTCAACTTTTTTATTGATCAACCATACAATAACAGCGCCGATCAAAACAACAACAAATTCACCAACACCAACTGTTAAGTAAGTCCACCAAAATGGTGCCTCACTAACTAAATTTAATTCTAAGGCCACAGCCCAAGACATTAAAGTACAGATGATCACTGTTCCGGCTAATTTAGCTGGCACTGATGAAAGATGTTGTCCAACATACCAACTCAACCAAGTCATCACCAAAGTCTGTAAAGTACCAAAAACCATGTCGATCGGTCCCATCGAAGACCATAAGTTGGCAATTAAACAACCTAAGGTTACTCCCCAAATATAGCGTTTATTAAAAATTGCCATATTATTTAGCATTTCCGACAAACGAAATTGCACTGGACCATAGCTTAACGGAATAAAAGCCACCGTCAAGACCACATAAAGTGCTGCGATCAAAGCCGTTTTTGTGATCTCAGACACTTTATTATTTGTACGCGTCATTATTTATTAGACCTCCTAGTTTTTTTAGGTGGGATGGTTACGAACCACCTGATGAACAAAACACTAAAATTCAAAATACTACCTTATCAATTGTAAGAAAAAGGACATACTTTATCAACCACAAAAGCATGTTATAATCTTAATATTGAACATTTTAAGGGTTCAACAATGAGCACCAATAATCGTGAGTATTGACTACCCAATCAATGAACTCAATCATTCTCACGAAAATCATTAACGAGAAATGGATATTAAACATGAAAATCGCGATTTTGACTGATAGCGCTGCTGTGATCGACAAGCAGCTCCGTCAGCAAGCAAATATTAAAATTTTACAGATCCCTATTTTATTAGATAAAAAGACTTATACACCCAGTGACTTGCCTGTAGTCGATGAATTAGCTGCACTTAAAGAAGCAACTTTATGTACAGTGACTGAAGAACAGATCCCATTAAGTGAGATCAACGCCTGTGTTAGTACATTAGCTACGGCTGGATATACTGATGTGATTTGTATCCATATTGCTAATTCAATCAGCGGTTTAGGTTCTAACTTAAAAACATTCACTGAAAATAATCGTTTGCCAATCAAAATTCATCTCTTCGATTCACACAGTCTTGGTCAAGCCCAAGGTGTCTTAGTAAAAAAAGCGGAAACTTTGATCAAACGTGGGTTAGATGTATCCGAAGTATTAGAAGAATTATCTAACTGTCGTCAACAATTACACACTTTATTGGTTATGGAAGATCTTAAGAATTTGCGTCGAACTGGTTCGATTTCAAATAGTTCACATCGCTACAGTAACAATATGTTACCGCAAAAAACGATCCTACATTTTTCTCGTGCAGGTGAACTTGAAGTACTATCATCTAGTTCGCGCAACAAAAAAATTGCCCAATCTATAGTGGAAAAAATCCGTAAGTATACAGCCACGGATGATTTTGAAAAGCAACTATCGATCATGGCGGATAGTACGGTTTTGTTAGAAAAATATAGCTCATATATTCAAGCTAAACTACCTGAACTTACACTAACTACAGACCTATGTACCCCCACGATTTTTACCTTTACTGGGCCCAAAGCTACATTAATTTCTTGGTATGAATAAAAAACGTCCTTCGTCCACAAAATACAAAAAATCCTTGCCTAACGCGATTCATTCAGTGCTCAGCAAGGTTTTTTTGTATTTTTATGAATAATTCAGAAATATTAAGTAAGTGATAGTTTACTTACACAGTCCTTTAGTTAATCTTTTTTCCTTTTTGGAATACTTCTTTATGACCGTTCTTAATGACCTTAAACATCAGCTAAAGGATTTTCATCAAACAAAAGCAGAGCAGCATACTTACCTGCTTTCAAAGTACCGTAGTCACCATCTATTCTCAACAATTCTGCGGCATATCGAGTTGTGCCAAATAAAGCCTGGACGTTACTTGCGCCACTAGAAACCAACAACTCAATTCCATGTGCCGTTCCGATATCAAAACGATTAAATGGAATTCCTGTATCAGCCCTGACTGCAACTTTAACTCCTTTTTAAGAGCCATGACCACATTTTTAAAAACTGTTTGAGTTTATTGATGCTATTAAAACCGTACATTCTATTTCGGATAAATGATCCAACTTGTTATGGATCGAGTCCAACATAATATGAGTATGGGCGTTGATCAGTCACGGAAGTACATATTTATCCTGAGCATCGATCGCTTTATCATCTCTTTAGTAAACTGAGTCGTCAACACCAATTTATATGACCTCCCTTTTTGTCAAACGAGATACAGCTGTCTTCTGAAGTTCATCTCTCACACCATCAAACAAATTAACGTGTTTACTTAAGCTAGTCACGCTCTACCTCCTAAAATTTTTATTACATGCCGATAAACGTCTTTCTTTTTTTGTAAATTCAAGTGTAATTACTTCTTTTTCCCACATTCTTCTAACAAGCGGTACATAAACCAGCTGCCATCACGGAAGTCTTCATTTCGAATGTGTTCGTTTGGTCCATGGGGGCCATTACCGCTATAACCAATTCCTACTGAAACTAAGGGTAAGTTAAGTTCTTCTACGAACTGTGCCCCGGGGCCAGTTCCCGCAGAGTTAGGAATAACTGTGGTACTTGACTCGCCATAAACTTCTTTTGCGACAGCAATATTGAGCTTGATAAACTCATCTTCTAGTGAAGTACGTGATGGATCTTCAGCGACCTGAAGATTGATTTTGATATCAGAAAAGCCATGAGTATCTAAATGCTTGCGAACCAATTCAAAAATTTTGGCTGGCTTTTGATCCGGGACCAACCGACAGTCAAATTTAGCGAGTGCTCGGCGAGGAATGACTGTTTTAACCCCAGCACCCTCATAACCAGCGCTAATTCCATTGATTGTCATCGTTGTTCCATTGATCAATTCACCTACTGGATCATCTGTGACAAATGGCCGTTTTAAGCCAAATTGTTTTTTGACCTCATCGCCGTTGAATTCCATCTCTTCCAATGCCTTTTTTGCTGCTAGTTCCAATGGCTTGATATCATCATAATAACCATCAACTAAAACATGACCGGTTTCATCTTTTAATGAATTCAACGCCTGGACTAACCGCCAAGCGGCATTATCTGCGTAGCTGGCTAGTGAAGAATGTAGGTCTTTTTTTGCTGTTTCGACTTCCATGTCAAATGATAGACAGCCCTTGAGACCAGCAGTAATTTCAAATTTCTCATCCTCATCTTTACCGCCACCTTCCCAGATACAGGCATCGGCTGTCAATTCAGCACGGTGGGCGTGAACATAATCTTGAATCGTTGGGCTGCCGACTTCTTCTTGACCTTCAATTATAAACTTCATGTTAACTGGCAATCCGCCATGTTCTGCGAAATACTGCAATACAATCATCCGCGAGATCAATTCACCTTTGTCGTCAGCAACTCCACGGGCATATATTTTTCCATTTCTTTCCGTAGGCTCAAATGGATCTGATTCCCACTCATCCAAAGGATCTGGTGGCTGCACATCGTAATGATTATAAAACAAAACCGTCTGTTCACTATTTCCTGCAAATTCTGCGTATAATACTGGATTCCCGCCTAATTCATGCCACTGTTTAACTTCAATTGCACCAAGTTCTGTAAATTTATCAGTTAACCATTTTACAGTTTCATCGATTCCTTTACCCTGAGCCGAAATTCCAGGGATACGCAGGTAAACGTAATAGTCTGGCAAATGTTTGATCATGTAGTCTTTAACTTCTTGTTCTTTTGTCATTTAATTGTTCCTTCTTTCTTTAATTAGTTATTTCCAATAAGCATGCCTATACTGAATTACAGCTGTAGAATCATAGTTCAGTCCACCAATTTTAGAATTGACCAGCGTTTCTTCTGTTGGTTGATAAAGTAGATTGACACCCTTGATATCCATTAATCTGCGAGTAGCTTTAACTGAAGTATCATAACGTGTTTTGTTTGTCCATCCTGTTATAACGCTTCCTCTAACAAGCCATTGTATTGGCCGTCTTTCCAATTGATGAAGTTAACAGCCTTATCGTGCTGCGCAGTCAACGTTGCTTTGTCCAACTTCTTAATCTTAAATGCCTTGGTCTTCATGATATTGATTCTTCCCAATAATAATAATTTAAACATGAAGCTTCCACAATTAAGCACTTCAGCATCTAAAAAAAACAAAAAATACAACAAACCTTTCGGCTCTCAATTTGCTGTATTTTAATCGCTAATATACTATTATGCAGTCACTTTGCTTATCTTTTCTTGTGGAATTCCACGGTGAACATTGACACCATTTTGATAAACGTCTTTTTCTCCTTGAATAACTGCAATGTCTTCACATGGATCCTCTGTCATTGCGATGAAGTCAGCGTATTTACCAATAGAGATTTCGCCATATTCCTGTTCAATATGCATTGCACGAGCGCAATTGATCGTAGCTGTATCGATTGCTTGTGCTGGTGTCATTCCAGCCTTATCAACGTATAGCTGCATTTCATAGGCACTCTCACTTTCAAAACCATTATAAGGAGTCCCAGCGTCTGTCCCCATCGCGATTGGGACCCCTGCTGCAGCTGCTTTAGTAATGCTTTCAAAGTGTTTTTTGATGTTTACGATTACTTTATTGCGTGCCCATTTAGGAACTGTTTTTTCACCGTATTCATAAATAGCGTACATAGCATTCATTGTTGGTACAACAACTGTTCCATGTTCCTTAAAGATTTCAATAGTTTCATCGTCAATGTTAAAGGCATGTTCCACCGTATCAACACCAGCGCGGGCTGCTTCTTTGACCCCTTGAGCTCCTTGAACGTGTGCTGCGACCGTCTTACCTTTATGGTGGGCTTCAGTGACTGCAGCAGCAACTTCATCTTCGTTAAACTGAATATCATCTGGTGTTTCGCCATTTTTCAATACGCCACCAGTTACCATCAGTTTAATATTGTCCACGCCCTTTTTCATGGCTGTTCGTACGCCGTGGATCATGGCTTCAACTCCATCAACTTCGATCCCGCTACCAGAGCCATGACCGCCTGTCATAGTAAATGCTCGTCCAGAAGTCATTACCTTCGGCCCCTTGATCATGCCGCTTTCTTGCATTTTCTTGATTTCTATATCAATATTGTAAGCTGCTCCAACGTTACGTATATAAGTGACCCCATTATTGATCGCATCTTCCATATTTTTAATTGCGTACATCGTATTAAACTCGCGTGAGTCACCATGTTCATCATCCTCACCCCCGTTTACCCAGTAAGTTGGAACACTGGTCATATGTGTATGAGCATTCATGATACCTGGCATAACATACTTGCCTTCCATATCAATGGTTTCATCAACTTGAACACCTGCATCGACAAAGCCAGTCCCAGTGGCAACGATCTTTCCTGTTTCCGTGTCAACTACGATATAGTGGTTCGCTTCGAAATCCTGTACCCTGTGGTTATAAACTGCTGCATTTGTATAGTTAATTGTAGTCATAATAATTTCTCCTTTTATGTTTGGCAGAGTCTGGTGAAAAGATTTAGAAATGAACTATCAGGCTATGAACTTCGAATACTTTTTCAATGCTGTAAGTTCCTAATTCAATCAGCAAAATCTCTTATTTCACGTAACTCGAATATTATCTATCATAGAGTTAGATAAGCTGTTCAGAATATAGTTATTATCATGCCTTAGATCTACGGTGCGATTACATCGTTGACTTAAATCTTAAAACAAGATAGGCGGAGGCTCCTGGCTTATATACCCCAACTAAAAAACTGTTCCACTGTAACGACCCATCATCTTTTAAATCAACTAACTGACCTGACATCAGCCTCACCACCTTTCCGGGAAGAAAATTTATTTCCAGTAGGCATATTGCAACTGACCTGACGCCCCTGAAAGGGTATCCCACTTCAAACCACCAATTTTACTACTGAGCAAGTGTGCCTGAGCCGTTTGGAACGTTGGGGCTACGGCAGCAATTTCCATTAAACGCTTATCGGCCTGTTTTTCAAATTCAAATCTTTGTGCCTCAGTGTATTTGCTTGTGTCATTAACTTTTGCCATCAACTCATCGTACTTAGCATCTTTTGTTTTAGAAAAGTTAATTGAATTTTCACTTTGCATACCATCCAAGAAGTTCTGTGCATCTGGATAATCTGGTCCCCAACCGACAGTAGTAATATCAAAATCTGTCTTAAAGTCACGAGAGACATGAGTTGCGTGTGGAACAGAAACAATAGAGACTGTTACTCCTTTTAGGTTTTTCTCAACCGTACTTTGCATATATTCGGCAACTTTCTTTTCTGTATCAGTATCATCAACCAAAAAATCAATATTAACTTTACTTTTTCCAATTTCTTTTTGTGCTTGTTTCCAATATTTTTTAGCTTTGGTTACGTTAGTTGGAGCAAGATTTCCAACCTCGTCAACAAAATCCTTTCCGTTCGTCGGATCCTTGGCATAATCTTTTGGAACAATATTGTTGGAAGCTGTTGAGCCGTCTTGCAAGACTTTCTTGGCAAGTGCTTCACGATCGATCACCATGCTAATAGCTTTACGAAAATTTTCGTTAGCGGTCGCTTTACGTTTTGAGTTAAAGTAGATGTAATTATTACGACCATTTTTTGTTACAACTTCTTCTTTATTGTTTTTATTAGCTTTAACGTATTGTCCATTGAGGTTAGTTAATTGTACTTCTCCACTCTTAAATAAATTCTGCGCGGTATTATCTTCTTTCACGACTTTAACATCAATATTTTTAATTTTGACATTTTTGGCATCCCAGTAGTGGGCATTCTTGACATAACGGAAAGAATCATTCGATCCCGTCCAGCCTTTTATGCTATATGCGCCGTTGGCAACTGTCATCTTAGCGTTTGACCCGTATTTACTGCCATATTTCTTGATTGCAGCTGTGTTAAGCGGTCTATAATTAATAAATTCATAGTCAATATATGGAACTGGACGCTCGAGTTTAATATAAAAAGTACGATTGTTGAGTGCATGAACGCCTAACTTGCTTTTATCCATCTTGCCATTATTTATCGCTTTAAAGTTTTTAATGTACTCTGTACTAGTAGTTGCTTGCGACTTGGTAGCCGGATCAGCATTACGTTGCAGTGAAGTAACAAAATCTTGGGATGTAACTGGCTTACCATTTTCCCACTTAGCATTTTTCTTAATAGTAAAAGTGTATTTCGTTTTATTTTCTGTTGGTTTAACCATTTTTTCAACAACACCTGGCACGATCTTATTATTTGCGTTACGCCGATAGATCCCCTCACTTGTTTGATCAATGACTGCAGCACCATTAGTTTCAATCGATTTATTAGGATCGATCGTCATTGGTTCCCCAGGAATAGTAACTTTAAATGTTTTTTCAGGGCTTGACTTGGCATTCGCATCTGATGCACAGCCACCTAGTAAGACACTAACCACGCCCATCATGATGCTTGTTGCAACAATCGTTCTTTTATGTATCTCCATTACTGATTCCTCCTTGTATTATTTTTAGAGTTAACTGGGAAACCCCTGGATCACTCTTTTACATCAACCGGTAATTAATATTGATGACTAGTTTGTGCCTTTTTACCAAAAAAAAGCGCCCTTTCAGAAAGAACTGACTTTCTGAAAGGGCGCTTTAGCGCGGTACCACCTTTTTGCTGTAATAAAATACAGCCACTCACGTACGGCCGTTTAAAACGACATAACGTTGGCGCTGTATTGGGCGCACCCTAGTCGCTCTGTACAAGCGACTTCACTCGGAATTAACTTTTGTAAAATAAGACGTTACGCCATCTCAGTACCTGACGCTCCCTGAAAACCTCTTATTCACTACTCCTCAAATCTTCTCAGTAATTTTTCATCAATATTTAATGGTATTAAATATAATCACTTTTGATTATTCTGTCAACTACTTTTTTATTTTTTAAACCGAAAATATTGAAATCGCTTTTTATTTTTGCTTTAAAACCTTGCTGTCTCAGTATTTAATCCACAGGTAAAATAAATATAATTTTCTTTGTTCCCGATAATAATTCCGATCAAGAAAAAGAAAAAATAAGTAAATCATGTTCAAATTTAATATAACTCAAATTAATTGACGACTGATTTAGTTTAAATCAATCACTTAAAAATCAAAAAACAACCGCTAATACAATTGGATAAAAAATCATTTCTGAAAAATTCTAACGTAAAAAATCAAATTTTTGAGATATTTTTTTATAGGACTTTCTTGATTTAATCAAAAAAATATAGGCCACATACCAAGTTTACTTGATATCTGACCTACTTTAATTCATATTCATTTAAAAAACCTGCAAAACCCAGCTTGCATTCAGCCTGGAATCGTACAAACTTAATAATATTCATAATCATTTTTCTAACCTAATTACCTTTTATCAAATTTATTTCAAACACTAATTAACTAATGCTCGTGAAACACTAACAAAGCTTGTAAACTGCCCTTCACTTGCGAAGGGTAACACTTCACTTGGCTCTGGTAAATCATCGTCTAATAGATGATCTTTCAAAAATTCTTTTGCCTGGGTAAAAGAATCTGCAAAGCTTTCTGCATAGGTATAATCGTCGAAATCTGGAAAATACACTACGAAAGGATCATCAACATCTCTTGGTTTTGTTATTTTTACGGGGAATTTTATCGCCGCATCGCTCATTTAACCATCTCCTAAAATTATTATATAGTTATAGTTTACATAACTTTGTGAGTAATGTACAATAAAAAGCCTTGAATTTTACTGATTCTTTAGTTTTATCTACTTTTTGCATCCTTTGTATTTCAGTTTTTAAGCTATAACCGTTATACTATAACTATAGTAAATATTTTTGAACGGATCACTGATCCGTTAGAGAGGGGCATTATCTATGTACGTAGCAGATGACGACAGATACAATAAATTACCACACCGACGAGTTGGTGAGACTGGTCTCCGTTTACCATTGATCTCCCTTGGTTTATGGCACAATTTTAGTAGTGCTGATCCATTATACGATCGCAAACGTGTGATCTTAAAAGCCTTTGACCAGGGAATTTTCAGTTTTGATTGTGCCGATCATTATGGTTCTCCAGAAATTGGAACTTCCGAATCACTTCTAGGGCAGGTTTTAGCCAATGAATTAAAACCTTACCGTGATGAATTAGTGATCACTTCTAAGGTCGGTTATCGCACAGTCCCAGGCCCATACGGACATTTCTTATCCAGAAAGACGATCTTACAATCAATCGATCGTACTTTGGAACGTCTACAAACGGACTACGTTGACGTTTATTACGCTCACCGTTTCGATCCTAATACCGATTTATGGGAAACAGCCCAAGCATTAAACGATGTAGTCCGTGCAGGTAAAGCCATGTATATCGGCATCTCAAACTTTGATACTGACCAAGCTAAGACCGTTGCCAAAATGTTTGACGACTTAGGTACACCATACACGGTTAACCAAGTTTCATATAACATGTTAAACCGTCGTCCTGAACGAATCGGTTTAGTCGATGAAATGAAACGTCAAAATCGCGGTATCGTTGCTTATGGTCCGTTAGCTGAAGGATTACTCAGTGATCGTTATTTAGACGGTGTTCCTGAAGACTTCGCTATTCATCCAACTAGCAAGTATGTTATGCAAGCAGGTGCCGATAAAGTCACAGATGATCTTAACAAGTTAAATGACATTGCTAAAAAACGTGATCAAACATTATCACAGATGGCTTTGGCATGGTTATTAAAAGATCCCGTTGTTTCATCCGTTATTATCGGAACGACTAACATCGATCACTTGCAGGATAACTTAGAAGCTGCTAAGAATATCCGCTTTGATCAAGAAGAACTTGACGCGATCGATGCAATTACTAAATAGAAATTAAAAAGTGCTTAGGTTTATCAACTTTTGTTGAATGAACCTAAGCATTATTTTTTTATAAAAAACTTTTACATTTCATCAGCGAATCAGCTTATTTTTTCGTTCTAACTGCATAAGTATCTGTGAAGATCCGCATCATAACATTTAAAGGTAATCGTGAAGATATCTCATATTCTGGAAAATAACTTGTTGCAGATTTATGTCCCAAAAACAATAGATCAGAGTATGACACAATTGAAGAGTTCCTATTGGTAGTAAAAGTTATTTTGGAGACATCAGCTTTTTCAAGATTTTTAGCTGCATACACTAATTCAGATGTTTCACCATTTAAAGTAATAAAAATTACAACACAATCCCTTTTTATCTTCTTAGATATTATTTTTATTATATTTGGATCGCTAAACATTTCGGTATATTTTCCACTCAATTGGAGTTTAGTTTGCATCTCACGCGCGATACTTTCAGACAAGCCTCTTGCAAAAATATATACCATTTTCGCCTGTCGCGTAGCAGCTACGCTATCCTCTATCGTACTCGTTTCCAAATTATTTAAAGTATTATTTAGCTCAATTTCATTTTTTAAGATAACATCTTTAATTGTAGAATCAACAGAATTTAAAATTTTGAACTTCGCATTATAATTTCCTGAATTCCTTAAATTCTCACGATACGCAGTATACCCTGTGTATCCCATCTTTTTCATCGTTCTGACAATTGTAGCAGTTGAAACATTTGCAAATAAACTTAATTGAACAATTGACATATCCACTATTTTTTCTTGATTATTTTCCACTACTTCCCAAAGGTGTGCTTCAGCGCTACTTAAGTCACTACTCACATTTTAACCCCCTTAAAACTATATTCTTGCTATCTTAAATTTCTGAACAGTTTTTCCCAAAAA
>DXAP01000014.1 GCA_019116985.1 Candidatus Ligilactobacillus excrementavium
TTTTTACTTTGGATAATATTTTTTAGATAGTATAATTTTTTTCTTTTCCTAGTTACAGATCTTGGACTTGCTTAATAAGTTTAGGATCTCTATTAATCAACAAGTCAACCGATCCACTTATACTTTTTAGCTATTTTTCAACATTCTATCCAAATATTGTAAAACGCCCTGTTCATTATTGTTCTCAGTTTCATGCCGGGCTATTTTTTTGATTTCAGGAGCCGCATTTTCCATCGCTACACCATCACCAACCGCTTCAAGCATCTCTAGATCGTTTAGTCCATCGCCAAAAGCGCACATCTGTCTTAAAGGTATATTTAAGCGCTGTCCAAGTTTCTTTAATCCACTAGCCTTGTGAACTCCAGGCTGGATAATGTCAAAATTACCGTGCCCGCTAGTCGTTATTTCGCCTAAACCAGCTAGTTGGACTTGCAATTGTCTCATAAAATCAGCAGGATCACTAACTGAATAATTGAAGGAATATTTAGTGATCTCTTCTGAAACACTGTTAAAAGAAGCCACCTTTTGCAAATGTCGATTATAGTAATGTGCCGTCTGAATAAATTCATCACTACTGTCATTTAAAACATAGGCATCCTTAAACCCACTCACAACTAGTTCATCAAATAAATGGGGATAGACATTCAAGCGCTTTAAAATTTCATTTGCTTGTTCATGTTTGAAATAAGAACCAAAGTACTCTTTCTTCACGTCACGAATATAAGCTCCATTATCTGCAACATAAATTATTTCAGGAAAGTCACTAAAAAAAGTTTGCAACTGAAAGTATTGATTACCACTAGCTACAACAAACTGGATCCCTCTTTCTTGCATTTTTTGGTAAAGTTTTGCGAAATACTGACGATCATAATCTTTTTGATCGTTTAAAAAAGTGCCATCCATATCGACAGCTACTAATTTGTATTGATCTATCATGTTGTTCCTCCCAAATCAAATAAACGTTTACATCTAAAATAACATATATTGCCGATAAGGGCACTTTTCCTAGTAATTGATCTAACTGAGGTAATTTTTAAAGATTTTAGCTGAAGGTTGAAAGCACAAAAACAACCTTAACGCTTGATATAATTATGTTGTGCTACCAAATGTTAGTATTTTTCATTCTTAGGCACTACCTGATAAAATGACCAGATTGTTTGAGTAGTCCAGTAACCTTATTTGTTAATAATGACTGTCTCCAAAAGCTTTGCATACAAAAACAGGCTTTAACCTATCACGATTCAGCTACGGTTAAAGCCTGTTTTAAAAAATTATTTTCTACTTTAAATGCATTTATTTTACAATGGTAGATCTTTCTTACAAAAGATCACCGCGGAAGCGCCGTATAGAACAGCTGCGATACCACCTAATATCAATAATGGAATACCAAAGTCTCCGTTACTTAAGATCTCATCAGTTTTATACAAAGTAGTTAGGGAGAAGTATTTCAAGTTCTCTAGGCTATCACTTTGTTGGATCACTAAACTGATCAAGAAGAAAGCAAATGGTACACCTGCACCCAACGCCATCGCACGATTCGAACGATTAAACAATGTACTTGCAAAAAATGAAATACTACCCATACCTAAGATCAAAAGGCATGCCCCAACGTTCAACCAAACGAAGGTGCTAACATCGAATTCTAAGGATTTATCAGACTTCAAGGCAGAATTAACTTGCGAAGTATCGATCAAGGTCTTCAGCTGATCTTCTGGGACCTTAGTTGCTTTTGAAGCTGCCTCAATTGCCTTGTCATCTTTTAATAAGCTCATATTATCTTCAATATTGCTTTCAGAAGTATTCAAAGCTTTAGCACCGGCTGTTTGTGCGGTAGATAAGATCACAGTTGGACTAGCTGGTAATTTGTCGTTTGGATCATTTTTCTTTTTATCCTTGTTTTCTTTGACCTGATCATTAACTGAATTCCGATATTCATTTACATTTTGACCGGTGACCTTAGCTCCCGCTTCAAGCGCATCGTTATCTTTCATCATCAACTTCGGATCATCAGTTAATTCTTTTTCTGTAATTTCGATATCATTTTTATCTTTGTCGGAATCAGAATACTTATCTTTACGATTATCCGTTAACTTATCGGCAGCCTTCTTATAACTATCACGCATGATCGCCTGATCTAAGTACTGCTTATAAGAATCCTGGTCCATCTTACGGGCTTCAGCACCAGCCTGTACTGCATATTTATCATCTTTGATCATATACAAATGTTTCCGGACATAACTTGGTTTACGGTCCATAGCATCAGCTGCGGCCTCAACGTCTTCTGTCATCGGCGTCCCTGAAACATTGTGATGAGACAATTCAGAAACTCCCAAGCCAACACCAGTCAAAATGGCAAACATTAATACGATCGAGCCGATCATGTAAAACATTTTGGTAAAAATAACAGTACTACGTCTGATCGGTGTTGATAAAGTGTAGGCCATCGAGCCACTATCAACTTCATTTACAACTAAGTTGTTAGCTGAAAAAATAATATAAACTAATCCCAACAAGATCGCGATCATTTTATAAAATGTTTCCAATGTTCCTAAAATCGAATCAAAGCCAGAAAGAACACTACCAAATGATGTACCTTCCGCCGCAGATGATAAAGCATTAAAATCTTCTGGGTCAAAACGAATGATAAAGTTACTCAATAAAGCACAAGCAACTAAAGTAATTACAAGCCAAAGCAGCCCGTTTGAACGAACACTTTGTTTAAAAATCGGTTTACTAAACATTTATGCTTCCTCCTTGAATGTTTGGTTGAAATAATCTTCGAAAGTCTGCTTGATCTCTTTGAAAAAAGCAACGTCATAATTTTTAAGATCATTCATCAAATCATTAATGTTTTTATCGTTGATCACAACTGTTAGTTGCAGATCTTCTGGTTGCACATTTTCAGTTTGATAAGATAACTCAGAAAAACGGTCAAAGCTCTCCTGATTTTTAAACTCTAATTTAAAACGTTTATTTTTGTTATAGCGGATATCGTCCATCTGTACGAGATCGATTATCTTTCCTTTATTGATCAAGGCAACACGGTCACAAGTTTCTTCCATTTCCTTAAAAATATGACTCGACATAAAGATCGTCTTGCCCATCGCTTTTTGTTCTTCCAATAACTCGATGAAAGTATCACGCATTAACGGATCCAAACCAGTTGTAGGTTCGTCCATGATCAAAATATCAGATTCAGCAGCAAAGGCAGCGGCGATCGCCGTTTTTTGTTTCATTCCCTTACTCATACTCTTAATATTTGCAGTAGCATCTAATTGCAGCTTGTCACAAATCTTCTTGCAGTGTTCCCAATTTCCGCGGCCAAGCATTTCCATCTGACGTTTTAAGAAAACTTCTCCACTATCATTACCAGGAAAATTGATCTCACCCGGGATATAAGCCACCTTTTGCTTGACTTGAGCACTCTTTTTAGTGCAATCAATACCATTGATCGTGGCATTACCACTATCGGGTTTAATGAAGCCCATTAAATTACGGATAGTAGTCGTTTTACCAGCGCCATTGACGCCTGCAAAGCCAAAAACCTCGCCCTGTTCGATCGAAAGGGAAATATCAAAGATCCCGCGCCCCTGGCCAAAATCTTTCGTTAAATTATTAATATCAATACATGCCATGAGATAATCCCTCTTTTCCTTCTTCAACACTACTTTTACGATCATAGAATTTCATGAAATAGTCTTCCAAAGTAAACTTGATCTCAGAAATAAAGTTTAACTGATATTCACTTAGTTCTTGGAAAAGCTCATGGATATTTTCATCTTGAATTTGCAACTTGACCTGATCTTGCTCTGGTCGCTTAACTGAAACATCTAGTGATGTATTAGCTACAAATTTCTCATAATCCTCGTGATTTGAAAACTCGACCTTAAAAGCCTTATTTTTATTTTGCTTTAAATCATTTGCCACGATCGTGGAAACAACTTCTCCATCTTTAATAATCGCGATCCGATCACAAGTAGCGTCAACTTCACTAAAAATATGACTAGAAAGTAAAATAGTTTTTCCCGCTTTCTTTTCACCCAAAACGAAATCAATAAAACGCTCCTGCATCAATGGATCAAGTCCACTAGTTGGTTCATCTAAGATCAAAATCTCAGGATCATGCATAAAAGCTGTTACCACGGCTAATTTTCGTTTAGTCCCTAAGCTCATCCGTTTGATCGAACCACTTGGATCCAGATCAAACATATCTAACAAATAATTAGTCTTCGTCATATCAGTAATTTGACGTTCTTTAGCCATAAAATCAATAAATTGTTTTCCAGTCATACCGGCCGGAAAAGCTAATTCACCAGGTAGATAACCCACACTACGCTTAATACTTGCTGCACTAGTCCAAGCATCTTTACCATCTACGCTGATTTGTCCTTCTTGTGGTTTGGAAAAGCCCATGATATGCCGGATCGTAGTAGTTTTACCTGCACCATTCGGGCCCAAAAAACCGAAGACTTCGCCTTTATTAACTGAAAAAGAAACATCAAAGATCCCACGATGATGACCGTAATCTTTAGTTAAATGGTTGATCTCAATAACTGACATCTTTCTCTCTCCTTACCAATTTAAGTTACAAACGATAGTTTATTTACATATGTTCATTTACTGATTATAATAAGACTAGTTGAAAATACAACGAACA